>JBBSBD010000001.1:0-71870 GCA_038251675.1 Chitinophagales bacterium
TGATCTTAGTATTAATATAGAGGCTCACCTAACAGAAGAGCACCCGAAAATCTACGATGATGTAATTGTAATCTATACCATCAAAGTAGATAAAGAAAACGAGGAAAAGGTTAAAAAAGCTGTTGACCTCTCGCAGGAAACGTATTGTGGCGTAAGTAAAATGTTCCGTGCTTTTGCAAAGTTATCCAGTAAGATTGTTTATCTCTGAAGCAAAAGTTCGTTTTCCATTTCTGGCTCTCCTGTGCTTCCATTCCCTGGCCATTTGAAGAACTATGGCCAGTATAATAAGTGCAAAGCCAAAGTAAAAACCTTTCCCGAGAAATTTATTTTCTTTAAAAATTATGAAAGCCAGAATAATAGAATAAACGGGCTCCAGGTTATAGGTAAGATTGGTTGTAAATGCCGAAATTAATGTAAGCGCATTCAGCGACAGTATAAAGCTGAACACCGTACAAAAAGCTGCCAGAACCAAAAGCCACATCCAATCGGAAAATGTGGGAATTAAATATTCGGCAGGAAAAAAATGTAAATACACAGGTACAATTAAACAGAGCGTCATAAAGCCGCCAGACATCTCATAAAATGTTACCATTTTAGGCGAAAATTTTTCCAGAAAAGTTTTATTATAAATAGGGAAAAGGCTTGCCAACATCGCGGAAATAATTCCGAAGATTATTCCCGTTTTATATTCCGGGTAAAAATTAAATATGAGGTATATTCCCGCAATAGCAAGGAGGCCAAGAATCACTTCAGCAATAGCAATTCTTCTTCTTTTAATTAAAGGCTCAAAAAAAGAAGTAAAAAACCCTATAGCAGAAAGGCAGGTTACCGACACGGAAACATTAGCATACTTAATGCTTCCATAAAAGGTAACCCAATGCATTGCCACGATTGTTCCTACTCCGCACATTTTCGCCACATCCTGCCGGGGGATTTTTGAAAATTCTTTTCTCCAAAGTAAAATCATACCGAGTAAAACAGCGCTCAACAACATTCTATATAAAACCAGTATGCCTTCATTTAAATCAATCAGTTTCCCCAGGATGGCTGTAAACCCGGCTAAAATAACAGCGACATGAAGTTGGAGGAACGCTTTTTTCACCAGCCAAATGTAAGGATGCGGGGGCAATGTACGACGTACAATGTTTGATGAACGATGTATGTTTTATATTGCCAATTATCAATTTCCCGGTTGGTGATCTCTGCACATAGTCTGTCCAACCTCGTACATCAAACATCATGTATCAAAACATAAAAACATTAACATTCCTTTGTACAAAAAAAATATAGCCTTATGAAATGTCGCGTTCATAGTTTTATATTTGCCCCTCTTTATTAAAACGGAATTATGAGCTTTAAACGCATCAATAACATTACAGGCTGGGCTATTTGCTTCATTGCCTGTATGGTATATTTATTAACCATGGAAGCAACCGGCAGTTTTTGGGATTGCGGTGAATTTGCTTCCAGCGCTTATAAACTTCAAATTCCGCATCCGCCCGGAGCGCCTCTCTTTATTTTGTTGGGAAGGATTTTCATGATACCATTTTCAAATCCTGATAATGCCATTCTTGGCTTGAACAGCATGAGTGCTTTAATGAGCGGTTTCACTATTTTATTTTTATTCTGGAGTATTACCCACTTCGCCAGAAAAATTGTTGAAAAACAAACTGATGCTACGGATGCGCTCAGCAACGGCCAAATTTTCATGATAATGGCCGCAGGTGTTGTTGGCGCATTGGCTTATACTTTCAGCGATTCATTTTGGTATAGCGCGGTAGAGTCAGAGGTGTACGCCAGTTCATCCTTTTTTACAGCAATAGTTTTTTGGGCCGTGCTTAAATGGGAACAAGACGTAACTACTGAACAACTGAATGGCATAAAGGGACATTTCACTCGTGCCGACAGGTGGCTTATATTGATATTTTACCTGATAGGCCTTGCAGTTGGTGTTCACTTGCTCAATATCCTTACTATTCCGGCTATTGTAATGGTCTATTATTTCAAAAGATATAATGTAACCAAATGGGGCACTTTTTGGGCATTCATAATTGGCTGCCTCGTTACTGGCATCGTGCAGGTTCCTATGATACAATGGACGATCAAGCTAGCTGGTCAATTTGATATTTTATTTGTCAATGATTTCGGGCTTCCTTTCTTTACGGGTTTTACCTTCTTCTTTGTATTGCTGGCGGTAGTTATCTGGTACATGCTTAGGCTTGCAAGGCAGAAGAACTGGAACTTTTTGAAATTGGCGATGTGGAGCTTTGCCTTTGTTTTGATAGGTTTTTCAACGTATTATACCACGCTCATACGTTCTAATGCAGACCCTGCTGTAGATATGTTTAACGTTGACAATCCTGTGAGCCTGGTAGGTTATTTAAGCCGTGAGCAATATGGAGATTGGCCCGTACTCTATGGACAGGATTTTACGGCGCAACCTACATCCCAGGACCCGGTAGATGTGTATGTAAAAGGAAAAGATAAATATGAGAAAAAAGGTAAGAAATATGTAACAGAATACGCGCCTGAAGACAAACACTTCTTTCCTCGTATGTGGGATAATAGCAATGACCAGGGGCATGCCGATTACTATGCGAGCTTTGCGGGAATTGGAAAAGATCAAAAAACCGGCGCCTATTATGATAAGCCTACAATGGGCGACAACATCAGATTTTTTGTTAGCTATCAGTTCAACTGGATGTACTTTAGGTACTTCATGTGGAATTTTGCCGGAAAACAAAATGATATACAGGGAGTAGATATGGGTAATGTGCGTGATGGCAACTGGCTTACTGGTATTTCGTTTTGGGATAATGCAAGACTGGGCGACCAAAACAAAATGCCTGACACCATTAAACACAACAAAGCACATAATACCCTTTTTTGCCTTCCGCTAATACTTGGTATTCTCGGGCTTTTATATCAATATAAAAAAGACAAAAGGGATACACTTGTAACGGTACTTTTGTTTTTCTTTACAGGCTTTGCCATCAGCATTTACCTTAACCAGGCCGGCAATCAGCCCCGTGAAAGAGACTATGCTTATGTAGGATCTTTTTATGCATTTGCAATTTGGATCGGGCTTGGGGTTTTGTATGTAAAAGAATTATTTGAAAAATTTACGAAACCGGCTCTCGCAAATTATGCCGCCGGAGGATTATGCCTTCTTGCAGTTCCTGTATTGATGGCAAGCCAGGAGTGGAATGATCATGACCGCAGTCACAAAGTATTGGCAAGAGACCTTGCTGTTGATTATTTGCAAAGCTGTGCTCCAAATGCAATACTCATCACCTTTGGAGATAATGATACTTATCCATTATGGTATGCACAGGAAGTACAGGGAATAAGAAGAGACATCAGGGTAATTAACTCAAGCCTGTTAGGAACTGACTGGTACATAAATCAATTGCGTTACAAAGTAAACCAAAGTGACCCTATTGATGTGCTATGGACACCAGAACAGATAATGGGTAGCAAAAGGGATGCAATTTATTATTATCCTGATGCGCCGGGGGCTAAAGTAGATCAATCACAACCAATGGATCTTTACACAATGATGAAGGATTATGCAGGCAGCGATGATCCTGCGCGGATGGCCCAAAACGGTGATGACTATCTCAATACATATCCTACTAAAAAGGTGAAAATTCCCGTGGACATAAACCTTGTAAAACAAAATGGTACTGTAAATGCAAGTGATAGCGTAGTGAGCGAAGTTGATTTTGATATTACTAAAAATGCATTGGGGAAAAATGAAACCGCAATACTTAACATCATTGCGGCCAATAAGTGGAAGCGCCCTATTTATTTCACATCACCCTACGATGAACTTGGCTTTCAGCCTTACCTGAGAACAGATGGGCTTACTTACCGGTTTGTTCCCGTGCGTAGTGGCGAAGTAAATCGCGAGTGGGCTTACGACGTAATGATGAAGAAATTTGTTTTTGGGAATGCCGATAAACATGGCGTTTATTATGATGAAGAAAACAGGAGGCATTTAAATACCATAAGGATGCAGTATGCGCAGGTAGCCAACAATCTTGCAGACCATAACAGGAAAGATGACGCAAAGAAAATGCTTGAAAAATGTGATAAGATGATGCTACAGGAAAACTTCCCTTATGGGCTTGTTTCACGCCGCCAGCAACAGGACCAGATTTCGGGGCAGTTTTTACTCGCTGCTTATAAAGCGGGAGATACTGTATTAGCGAAGAAAGTATCTGATGCATTACGTAAGGATCTTGAGCAACAGGTAACTTATTTCAATAGTCTTGATGAAAATAAGCAGGCTTCACTTTCTTATGAAAACCAGATTGTAAATCAATTGCTGCAACAATTACAGCAAATGGAGCAATATTTTAAAGCGGCCGCTCCGGCAAATCCGGAAGCAGGAAACCCGGTAATTAATAATGTTCCGGGGTCTCGCAAAGACACACAGGTGAAATGATAAAACGCAATAAGGCTTTTTGAAAAATAATTTCAATCCCGCTTCGACTAAGGAAGCGGGGTTTTTATTTAACATCCGAACCATTTTAAAAGGAAGTTTGTTTAGTAATTTGCGTTGGTGGTGAGTGGTGAGTCTTCGTACTTGATTCTTGATACCCGATGATACTTGATTCTTAAACAAAATCGAAAAAATGCTTGGACATAATTTTGCAAAGTTCGATCCAAATGAAAATAAAAAATCTTCCTTCGAGAAGCTACTGGACATTTTCATGCAACTGCTTACCTATACTAATGGCGATGTGGGCGAAGCCCTGAGTTGGCTTACTGAACTGGATAAAGAATATAAACTTACTGACGATGAATATGGCATGGGAGATTTTATAGAAGATTTGAAAAACAAAGGCTATATCGACGAAAACAAACAAAACGGCGAAATAAAGATCACCCCAAAAACAGAACAGGGAATAAGAAAACGCAGCCTTGAAGAAATTTTCGGAAAGCTAAAGAAGACAAAGCCGGGTAATCACAATACTTTTAAACCGGGCGGCGGCGATGAGATAAGCCCTGAAACAAGGCAATTTCAGTTTGGCGATACCTTGGAGCAAATTGATTTTACCGAATCAATCCGCAATGCCCAAATCAATCATGGAATAGACAGCTTTAGCATGCACGAAGACGACCTTCAGATTCGTGAAACTGATTTTAAGTCGCAGACATCCACTGTGCTTATGATTGACATTTCGCATAGCATGATTCTTTACGGGGAAGACAGGATAACGCCGGCAAAAAAAGTTGCCATGGCTTTAAGTGAACTTATCACTACAAAATATCCAAAGGACACGCTGGATATAGTTGTTTTTGGCAACGACGCATGGACAGTTGAGATAAAGGATCTTCCTTATTTACAGGTAGGGCCGTATCATACAAATACAGTTGCCGGGCTGGAACTTGCAATGGATATTTTAAGAAGAAGAAAAAATCCTAATAAGCAAATTTTCATGATCACTGATGGAAAGCCTACTTGTCTTAAAATAGGGAGGCGCTACTATAAAAATAGTTTTGGGGTTGACAGGAGAATATTAAGCCGTTGCCTGAACCTCGCAGCGCAGTGTAAGAAATTGAAAATCCCTATTACGACCTTTATGATCGCCAGCGATCCTTACCTGCAAAAGTTTGTAACGGAATTTACTGAGACTAACAATGGCAAAGCTTTCTTCGCATCCCTTGACAGGCTCGGTGCATTTATTTTTAAAGACTTTGAAAGCGGAAAAAGGAAGACGGTGTATTAACTTAAGGGACGAAGAATTATTAAAACAGTTTATCATTTCAATAAAATAAAATTTCAAAAGGGCCGATGCAGCATCAGGCACAGGCATTACCTCTTCCTTTATCAAAAGGATACAATTTTTCAATTTTAACTATTTTTTTCACATCGACATAATTTAGAACATTTGTAAAATGGACATACAAAAAATAAAAACATTAGGCGAATTAAGAGCAAGCAATTACAAACCGAGATCAATTAAAGAAGAGATAAGAGAAAACCTCATAAAAAAAATCAGTAAAAAAGAAATTACTTTTCCCGGCATCATTGGCTATGAAGATTCCGTAATTCCTGATACTGAGAGAGCATTATTATCACGACACAACATCTTGTTCCTTGGCTTACGTGGCCAGGCGAAGACCCGTATGGCACGACAAATGACGGAGTTATTGGATGAATATATTCCCATAATACAAGGCAGTGAAGTAAATGATGATCCGTTTAATCCTCTCAGTAAATATGCCAAAGACCTTGTGAATGAAAAAGGAGACGATGCTCCCATTACCTGGTTACACCGAAGCATGCGCTATGGCGAAAAGCTTGCTACTCCCGATGTGAGTGTTGCCGATCTTATTGGAGATATTGACCCGATAAAAGCAGCAAATCTTAAATTAAGTTATGCAGATGAACGAGTGATCCATTATGGCATAATTCCGAGGAGTAACCGTGGAATTTTTGTAATTAATGAATTACCCGATCTGCAGGCACGCATACAGGTTTCGCTATTTAACATACTTGAAGAAGGCGACCTTCAAATAAGAGGATTTAAGTTGAGGCTGCCGCTTGATATCATGTTTGTGTTCACCGCTAACCCCGAAGACTACACGAACCGTGGCGCCATTGTAACGCCGCTTAAAGATAGGATCGAAAGCCAGATACTTACTCACTACCCTACTTCTATAGAAACCTCCCTCACAATTACCGAACAGGAAGCCGGCCTTCATGAAGATCAGTTGAAAAAAATAAAGGTAAGTGATCTCGTGAAGCGGCTTATTGAACAGGTTTCTTTTGAAGCGCGGGCAAGCGAATATGTTGATAAAAAAAGTGGCGTCTCTGCAAGGCTTACCATTGCTGCATACGAGAATGCTGTAAGCGCGGCCGAACGACGTGCGATCATGAATAAAGAGAAAGAGACACAAGTGTGGATAAGCGATCTTGTGGGCATAATTCCCTCAATAACCGGCAAAATAGAACTCGTGTACGAAGGAGAGCAGGAAGGTCCGTACCAGGTTGCTTATAACCTAATGGAGAAAGCTATAAGGACACAGTTTGCAAAATATTTTCCCAATCCCGAGACGTATAAAAAAAGAAGAGTTAAAGAAACTTCAGCCGATGAAAATCCATATCGTGCCATTACAAAATGGTTTGACGCAGGTAATCATTTAAACATTTTCTTTGGTTTAAAAGACGAAGACAAAGTTCAACTACTGTATAAGGTTGATGGTTTATATGGTATTGTAAAAAAGCATTTTCCCAATTCAAATGCAAAAGAAAATGCGTTGCTCATGGAGTTTGTGTTGCATGGTTTATCTACTTATTCTCTTATAAGCAAAAAAGTAGTAGAAGGTAAAATCGAGTTTAAAGACCTGATGGGAAGCATGCTAAATATGAGCGCTCAATCTTTCAGCGATGATGAACTTGATGATGAAGATTTTAAATAAATATTACTATCATCCCTCTTAAAACTTATAGCCAAGACTTAGGCCACCTGCGAAAACCGCGCCGATACCACCCTGGAATACAACCCACGGAGAAATGAAAACCCGAACGGAAATACCATTGCCCAAAGGCTGGTACCTGTAGCCGGCAGATGGTACAAAAACGGCAACTGATTCGCCGCCAAAATAATCGTTGCTTGCAATTGTAAGAATAGTAGTACCCAATCCTCCTTCGAAATAATGAGGTGCCTTTCCTGCCAAATAATTTAAGCCAATAGGGAATATTAGAATAGAACCTGCTCCGCCACTTCCCAACAATCCAAAGCCCGCATGGGCTCCAACTCCTTTCTGTTCTTTAAACCTGATGTCAAAGTTTGCTGTAAAAACTGCGGGGCCGCTTACCGAGATAACTTCACCATAAACAACTTTTGCTGTGCCACTCTTATTACTATCTTGTGAAAAGCACTGAAGGGATAACAGTAAACCCAAAATAAAAATAAAATGTATTCTCATAAAAAGATTTGGTAGTGAATATAAGGTCATCAAATGTAAACGTAGTGCTTAATTAGGTATGCTTTATCACTAATCGTTAAGCCGTTTAAACCACGTTAACCTCCCTTTCCAGTTCAACCCCAAATTTTTCCAAAACACTTTGTTTTATCTCTCCGCTTAAGTCATATATTTCATTGCCCGTTGCCTTTCCATAATTTACTATCACCAATGCCTGTTTTTCATAGCAACCTGTATCACCTTTTCTATAACCTTTCCAGCCACATTTTTCTATGAGCCAACCTGCGGGAATTTTAAAAATATTATCATTGATTTTATACGAAGGCATGCCTGGTTCCTTTTCTGTCAATTCCTTTAGTATTGCGGGGCCAATCTCCGGGTTCTTAAAAAAGCTTCCGGCATTACCTATCACTTCCGGATCTGGCAGCTTTGATCTTCTAATGTTTATCACAGCATCAGATACTGCTTTCATGTTTAATTTTGTCACCTTCATTTTTGTCAATTCGTCTTCTATAGCACCGTAAGAAATATTAAACACCGGATTTTTCCGTAGCCTGAAAGTGACATTCAATATAGCAAATTGTCCTTTATATTTTTTTTTGAACACGCTTTCACGGTAACCAAATTCACAATCAGCATTCTGAAATTTTTCGATGCTATTCTCTTCTATATGCAGTGCCTCTAACTCGTAAAAGACATCTTTTATTTCTATTCCGTATGCGCCAATATTTTGCATTGGTGAAGCGCCGATATTTCCAGGAATCAGTGAGAGATTTTCCACACCCCCAAAATTGTTGCTTACACAATACATCACGAATTGGTGCCAATTAACTCCGGCTCCTGCCATTACATAAATATATTCATCATCTTCACCAACAACACTAATCTCCGGAATCTCATTTTTTAAAATAATACCGTCAAAGTCTTTTGTAAAAAGAATATTGCTGCCGCCGCCTAAAATCATCTTATGATCTTGCTTCCGGTTTTCTAAAATTTCAGAAAGATCATCGGCAGAAAAAAACTCAGCAAAATATTTTGCATAAACATCTATCTTGAACGTGTTATAACTTTTAAGAGAGAAGTTTTCTGTAAGCTTCATGATTGATTTTACGATTACAAAAATATTTTTTTATTTTCTTTAAAATTAGACTGAACCAATTGAGGCATCTAAACCGGATCAACATCAGGAATAACCACCACGCTCCTGAATCTCTTCTCTGATCTCAAAAGATCTATGGAATTGCTGATCACTTTTTTTTGAATCTGTATTTGTTTCGCATCCCTGGTAAGTTTAATTAAAATTTCCATGATGTACCTATTTCGCACACGGTTAATCACGGGTGCTGCCGGGCCTATAAGGTTTGCAAAATCCTTCTTTAATAAATTCCCCAGTACATCCGCAGCTTCCTGCACAACCTCCTTTATTTTATGTTTTAATGTAATGCGAATAAGCCGGCTGTATGGCGGGTAAAAAAATTGCTTTCGTGTAGCAATCTCGTGATCATAAAATTTTTGATAATCGTGTTGCTGAACAAATAACAAAACAGGATGATTAATTTTCGAGGCTTGTATCATCACCAGACCACGTTCCGATTTACGGCCCGCCCTTCCGCTTACCTGCTCCATCAGTTGAAACGCTCTTTCATTCACCCGGAAATCCGCAAAGCTTAGCAATCCATCAGCATCGAGAATTCCAATAAGATTTACTTTTTCAAAGTCCAGGCCTTTTACTACCATCTGCGTTCCTGCCAGAATATCAATGCGGTGTTGTTCAAATAATTTGATTAAAGTATCATGGGCATTTTTCCCTTTTACAGAATCAACATCCATTCGCGCAATCTTATTTTTGGGGAAATCCTCAATAAGCTCCTCTTCGATTTTTTCAGTTCCAAAATTTTTCTCTATCCAGTTTACGCTTCCACAGGCCGGGCAAGTTGTGAGCTTGGGGTAAGTGTTGCCACAATAATGGCAGTGTAGTTTGTTTGAATATTTGTGTAACGTTAAAGTAACCGCGCAGTTTTTACATTGCGGAATAAATCCGCAGGTCCCGCAGATTAAAAAAGGAGAATATCCGCGGCGGTTTTGAAAAAGTATAACCTGCCTGTCATTTTTCAAAGTAGTTTCAATCGCTGCTTTCAGTTGCGGCGATATCATCACTTTTCCTTTTTTTGCAGCCGCAACCGTTCTCGTATCAATAATCTGCATTTCCGGGAGCTGCACACCACCATATCTTTCATTGATGGAAACCAGGACATATTTATTTTTACAGGCATTATAATAACTCTCAACAGATGGAGTTGCACTGCCCATTAACACTTTGGCTTTAAAAAGAGATGCATAGAAAACGGCGGCATCCCTTGCATTATATCGCGGCGCAGGCTCCTGTTGTTTGAACGAGGGGTCATGTTCTTCATCAATTATGACCAGGCCAAGATTTTTAAAAGGAAGAAACAAAGCGCTCCTCGCACCGAGTATAATTTTTAATTCCCCGGTTTTTATTTTGTTCCAAAGTTCTACCCTTTCGTTGTTATTAAACTTAGAATGGTAAATGGCAATATTTCCGCCAAAATTTAATTGCAATCTTCGTATAATCTGTGCAGTTAGCGTTATTTCAGGAAGCAGGTAGAGAACTTGCTTTCCTCCCCGTACAAACTTTTCAATTTGCTTTATATACACCTGTGTTTTACCACTACTTGTCACTCCGTGTAACAAGCAAACGTCCTTAGCCTTGAACGCCTCATCAATCTCTGCATAAGCTTTTGTCTGGGCATCATTCAGCTCAAAACTAAATTCCATTTTTTTGGGCAGGCTCTTTAAACGATCAACATTTCTTTTTTGGATAAAAAGAATATTTTTATCAACAAGGCCTTTTAATTGAGCAACAGTAGCACTTGATTTTTTTAGAAGCTGGTTTTGTGAAACCTCTCCTTCTGTTTTCATGAAGTGCAAAAAGCTCAGGAGAAGTTCCATTTGCTTTGGCGCTTTATTAAAATTATTTAGCAGTTCGCTTAGCTTTTCATCAGTGTCGAATTCAGGATTCAGCAGCACATAACTTTCTTTCTTCTCTTTATATTTATCACTAAAGGCTTCCCATACAAAGCAAACTTTTTTTTCAATAAGTCTTTTTACCAAAGGATAAACATGAATAATGTCCGAGACCTGCTGAACTTCGGTGAGTTTCAATTCCTTTTTTATCAGCAGCGCTTCAGCAACGAGGTATTCCTCATTATCAAGCTCGGAAAAATCTTCTCCATATTCTTCGTTATAAATTAAGATTGCTTCACTGCTAAGCTTTAAATGCGTTGGTAACGCAGCGGCCATCACTTCACCTTCGCTGCACATGTAGTAATCACTAATCCACTTCCACAATAAAAGTTGCTGCGGGTACACTATCGGCTCATCGTCAATAATATTCAGAATATCCTTGGTTTCATAAGGCGGCCGGCTATGGCTTACCTGCTTTATGATGCCTGCATACTTTTTATTTTTACCGAATACAACTTCTGCCCGGCAACCAACTTTAATTTTTTTATGAAGTATTCCGGGAACTGCATAAGTGTAAGTTTTTGGAATTGCAAGTGGAAGAATTACTTCAATCCAGGTATTCGGCTCACGCAAAGGCTCAGTAAATAATAAAGACTCATCATTAATTTCATTCATCTATACAAAGATATTGTGTACCACCGGATTTAGATTGCGGTTCAGAATCACGTGGTTCTTTGAACGTGAAGCCCTGATTATAGTTCATTAATATTCTTCATTTGAAAGAATGCCGGGATCAATCCAACTCGCATGGTAGCGTATCAACCCTTCTTCCATTTGATGGTAAATTTTCTCTCTCAACGAGCGCACATCCTTCATTGTTAATCCCGTTGTATCTGTTGCAGAAAGATACACAGCACGGCACTTACCAGGGTTCAGCGAGAATATGCTTTGATAGTTTAACCTGTCGTATGTATCTAAAAATAAAATAGGGCGAATAGGTTTTTGAGTTTCTATTGCAATACGGAAAGCGCCATCATAAAAACTTTTTAAAGGAAGTGGTGATATGTTAAATGTGCCTTCAGGGCAAATAAATACAGATATCTTTTTTTGCAAAAAGAAAATCAGGTTTTTAACACTCTTCAATCTTTCTTTCGGATTTTCGCGATTTACTAAAACAGCGCCCTGTTTATAGATAAATCCAAAGAGCGGAATTTTTGCCATCTCCGCTTTGCCAAGTATTCTTACATGTTGATGCCGTATGACTTTCATCATCATCGGAATATCAAGGTAAGAAATATGATTACTTATAAAAATATATTGCTTGCCAGGATCGTGCTTTTCTTCATAAATAGTTTTATGCCTTATTCCAGTGAGAAAAAAAAATGCATCAGCCCAAACCCTACACATTTTATAAAGCATATTTCCGCCCCCTATTTTACCCATTAAAAAAGAATATAAGAACAGAGGAAAGAGCAAAATCATAAGTATGAGAAATACGGAAAAACCATAAATGCTAAATAGAGACCTTAAAATCTTATGCAAGCGGACTGTTTTAAGCTTAGAGTTATCTTACGAAAATCGCGGAAAAATATATAAAAATGGCATGAAACAGATCCCTGAATATAAAAAATCACATTAAAATTAAATTATTTGGGAATTTTTAATCCCTCGAGTAGGCAATTTTACGCTAAATCCCTTACATTTGCACTCCAAAAATTTGGAATATATGTACGCAGTAGTAAAAATAGCCGGCCAGCAATTCAGAGTTCAACAAGGACAAAATTTATATGTACCTCATATTACCGGTAAAACTGGTGATAAGGTTGAATTTTCTGAAGTTCTTTTTCATGAAAATGACGGCAAGATTTCTTTGAATGCAGATTCAAAAATTATAGTGAAAGCTGAAATCATAAATGAACTTGTAAAGGGTGATAAGGTGATCGCATTTAAAATGAAAAGAAGAAAAGGTTTCAGAAAAAAACATGGCCATCGTACTCAATACACTCATATAAAAGTTACAGGCATCGCCTAGTTTCTAAATCTTAATTATCAATTTTTAATTCTTCATATTATGGCTCACAAAAAAGGCGAAGGCTCAGTAAAAAATGGTCGCGATTCACAAAGCAAAAGACTTGGTGTAAAAATATTTGGAGGCCAGGCAGCAATTGCCGGAAATATTATTATTCGTCAAAGAGGAACTGTTTATCATCCCGGAAAAAATGTAGGTCTTGGAAAGGACTTTACAATTTTTGCAACCGTTGATGGAGTGGTTGAATTTAGAAAAACCAGAGGTGATAAAACATTCGTTTCGGTAAATGCAATCGAAGCATCTGCGTAAATAAAACCAATCTCCACGCAAATTTTCTTTAAATAAAATTTGGCAGTTAAAAAAATGTTTTTATTTTTAATTATTATTTACTAACAATTAAATTCTAAAAACATGGCAATGGCAAAAAAAGCTGCTCCTAAAAAGGCTGCTGCAAAAAAAGCTGCTCCTAAAAAGGCTGCTGCTAAGAAAGCTGCTCCTAAAAAAGCTGCGGTTAAAAAAGCTGCTCCTAAAAAGGCTGCGGTTAAAAAAGCTGCTCCTAAGAAAGCTGCTAAAAAGAAGTAAGAATGCATTTTTAAAGCATAGTATTTCTAAAGTCCCGAAAGTTTCGGGACTTTTTTTATTCCCTTCGACGATTTTATCAAAATCTTACAGAACTATTACCAGTACTGCATTACAAGCAGATCATACTTCTGTTCCCGGAAATATTTTTTTAAATTAGAGCCACTGAATTTTTACATTTGATCTATGGATAATTATACGATCGCTAAATCTTTTTCGCTTCTTTCCAAACTAATGGATATAAATGGAGAGAATAGCTTTAAATCGAAAACATATTCAATTGCTGCATACAAAATTGAACAACTAACGGTTGAGCTACAAACGCTTTCGCCTGAAAAAATATTTACTATAAATGGTATCGGAGACTCCATTGGAAATAAAATTCTTCAATTACTCGACACGGGCAAAATGAAGGAATTGGATGAATTAATTGCTAAAACTCCTGAAGGAGTTATAGAAATGATAAAAATAAAAGGCATCGGCCCAAAAAAAATTTTTATCATTTGGAAAGAAATGGAGATCGAAAATATTGGTGAATTATTATATGCCTGTCATGAAAACCGTTTGACTTTAACTAAGGGCTTCGGAAAAAAAACTCAGCAAAATGTAATTGAGTCAATCGAGTTTTACCAGGAGCAACAAGGCAATTATTTATATGCGCAGGTAGAGCAACTTTCGTGTGACATTGAAGATTTACTTCATCATTTATTTAATGATATAAATATAAAAATTACCGGATCCTTTCCAAGACAATCTGAGACCGTTGACGAGTTAGAATTCGTTATTGAACTTCCTGAAAAAAATATTATTGATAAGATTTCTTCTATATCCGAATTTGAATTTATTGAAAAGACTCCTCAATATCTTTTGTACACTTACGACAACAAAATAAAAATTAAATTCTTCTCTTCTACCAAAGAAACTTTCGCGTTTAAATGTTTTGAAACAAGTGGTACAAGTGAATTTCTGGATGCATTTAATCTGCATCTTGAAAATTCTAAAAAAGAAATGCCTACAGGTACTACCGATGTAGAAATTTTTGAAAAATCAGGATTGCAATTTATCCCTCCATTTTTGCGTGAAAGTGGCGATGTCATAAATATTGCAAAACAAAATAAGATAACAGGAGTAATCCAGCCAAATGACATTAAGGGAATTATACATTGCCACAGCAACTGGAGTGATGGATCAAATACGCTGGAAGAGCTTTCAAACGCCTGCATCACAAAAGGCTATGAATACCTCGTGATAAGCGACCATAGTAAATCCGCTTATTACGCCCAGGGCCTCAATGAGGGTCGCGTAAAAGCGCAGCACGAACTTATAGAGGAACTTAATGATAAACTGACACCTTTTAAGATTTTTAAGAGTATTGAAAGTGATATATTAAATCACGGAAGCCTTGATTACAGTAGTAGTATTCTTTCAACCTTCGACCTCGTTATTGCCTCCGTACATTCAAATCTCAAGATGAATGAAGATAAAGCTATGATGCGGCTTATTAATGCTATTGAAAATCCTTATACCACCATATTAGGCCACATGACAGGAAGACTGCTGCTAAGCCGTAAGGGCTATCCTGTGGATCACATAAAAATTATTGATGCATGCGCTGCGAATAATGTTGTCATCGAAATCAATGCTCATCCAAAGCGATTAGATATGAGCTGGCGGTGGATTGAGTATGCGCTTTCCAAAAATGTCCTTATATCAATCGACCCGGATTCACATGCCATCAAAGAATTTGAGAATACAAAATACGGAGTGCTGGTAGCGCAAAAAGGCATGGTTGCGGCGAAGAATAACCTCAGCAGTTTTTCACTAATTGAATTTGAACAATTTTTAAAGAAAAGAAAAAGCAAATAGCATTGAGTTGTGAGCCCTGGCGTACATCACACATCGTACTTTGCACATATCTAAACAGTACTTAGGCTTCAACGATAGGCAATTCTACAAAAAAAACAGTCCACCTGTTTTCTAAAGTTTCAAACCATATTTTTCCATTCATTTTCTCTACGATTCCTTTGCACATCGCCAGCCCCAAGCCGGTACCTGATGTTTTTGTTGTGAAGTTTGGCGTAAATATTTTATTATGCATTCCCGGTGGAATACCGCTGCCATTATCTTTTATGGATATAAGCGCTTTTGTTCCGGCGAGCTTACTCTTTATTTCTATTACTGCATCGCGGTTCTCAGGAACAGATTGAACAGCATTCTGGAGTAGATTTGTGAACAGCCTGTTGATCTGTGTTTTGTCACCTTCAATTAATAATTCGTAGGGGTAAAGATTTGTTATTGTTTCTAATTTTCCATTAGCAGAAAAAAGCGTAATAACATTTTCCAGCGTGCGGTTTACATCAAAAAGCTGGTTACGTACATTTCCAATATTTGCAAACTGCGCAAAGTCGCTTGCAATTTGTGAAAGGTGTTCTATTTGCTCAAGCAAAATATTTACTACATATAGTGAGATATTTTTTACTTCGGGGGAGTTATTATCAATCGCCCGTTGAAGATATTGAAGATTAAGCTTCATGGGCGTAAGCGGATTTTTGATCTCGTGAGCAACCTGCCTTGCCATTTCACGCCACGCTCCTTCCCTCTCGCTCTTCCCGAGCATCTCTGCACTTATGTCAAGTTTTTTTACCATCTTATTATATTCATTCACCAGTTCGCCTATTTCATCCTGGCGGTTCCACACAATTTCTTCATTTCGTTTTTCAAGATTTATCTCTTTCATTTTATTACTAATGATAGAGAAGGACCTGGTAATACGATTAGTGATAAAAAGAGCGATAATGCCTGCGACTAAAAAAATAAAAGCATTGAGATTTATGATCGTTACCAGGAAGTTTGAAATCTCGTCCTGGAGTTTATTCTGTGACTCGAAATAAGGAATATTTATATAAGCATATTCTTTACCGGTCTCATCCCTCACGGGTACATAATTGCTGAGGTATTCCAGTTCGCCAATTTTTTGTTCCTGGAAAAACTGAACGTCTTTTAATTTATTCAAATGGAAGAAAGCTACAGGATCCATTTTTTCGCTTACAATACCTTTCTTATAAGGCAAGGGAAGTGATGAAACCTTAAGATCGCCATTTAGATCATAAAGGTTTATATCTGCGGCATGAATTGCCGAAACGTTATTGATCGTCTGTTCCAAAAGATCATCAGGTACTCTATCCAGGTCATTTAACTGCGATTGTGCCATAGGAATAGTATCAATCGAATTACGGACCTGGTTTTCCATTACATGAATTATGCGGCTAAGTTTCTCCCGATTATTGCTATGATACCGGCTTATAAAGAAAAGAATTGTAGTAATGCCAATTATCAAAAAAGAAAAGATGCTTATTGAAATGATAGTGCCATGCACCTGGTTTCGAATTGTAAATTGCCAAAAAGATTTATAATCCCCGGAAAATAATTTTTCAGTTAAAAGTTGATTAAGAAGATTAAATAAAACTGTAATCAATAAAAATGAACAAAATA
This sequence comes from Chitinophagales bacterium, assembly GCA_038251675.1. GTDB lineage: Bacteria > Bacteroidota > Bacteroidia > Chitinophagales > Chitinophagaceae > Ginsengibacter. The sequence goes on from JBBSBD010000001.1 coordinate 17,027, forward strand.
GATATGCGAACAAGGTGACTGATTCAATAAAAAAATTATCCTGTCTTGCTATTACAATAACCTTATCTGCATTTGCTCTTAACCATAGTTCATCGTATCCATTATTGTGCACAGACTGAAATTCATTGTAGGTGAACTGGGTAGAATCAATAGTAGTAGGGAAAGGATAATCGTTATAGCTGCTACTTAGCTGATTTTTTTTATACACCGCAAAAGCGTAAACCGAAGAACTTTCTATGGAATTGTTGTTGCCTTTGGAAAAAAGCTCAGGATACAAAGCATCGCTCTTATATTTCTTTGGCTTTGAAACTATAAAAATATATCCCTTAACAATTCCCGAAGTATCGGTAATTATTTTTTTACTTATATAATTAAAGCGATCATACGATACGTCGTAATAATAAAGATTAGGAATGCCCGTTGGCTTTCCCTGGGTTTGTATTATTGCGTTTAGCGAATTAAAGTTTACCGAATCCTCATTGTATAATGGTTGTTCATTAGGATCGAATGTATAAATCTTAGTATCATATTTATTGAGGTAACCGGAAAAGTTTTCGTTGAGAAGACTATCTTTTAAAATGCTGTTCTGTATTGGCTTTTCAAATCTTGTAAACGCTTCGGATAGGAAATCATTATTGAAATCGGTGAGAACAATATTCATCATCAGTTCTCCTGAGGGATCTGCTTTGTTTGCGAGATTTTCCGCGAAATTTTTTCTCTGTTCAATTTCCTTTTTTCTGTTGTGCAATATTATTACTGCTGTAATGGAAACCGAGAAGAAAAACAACCAAAAAATAAAACGGGATGAAATAAGATTAAATGCCTGCAAAGAAAGAATTTCAAAACTAAGCAGGTATATAAAAAGCAACAACCAAATAAGCAAGCTGAGATCAAATGTTACAAAAGGGGAATGAAGATAGAAGGACAAAAAAACCAGCCCTATAACAGCAATAGACAAATAAAGCACATACCATTTTGGCCTTATTTCATTTTTAACGGGCTGAAGAAGTATCTGCACAAGAAAAAAATAGCCGGTAGCAACACAGCATAAAACAATGAAACCTAAAACCGAATAAATATTTAAAGTGAAAAAATTAATTACGTCAAAAGAGATTTGAGAATCAGATACCAGGCTTTTCACAATATTTCCACAAATAATGGTAATGCCTATCATTATTATGGATAACATGATTATTGCAGAGTATCTTTTGAAATTGGTATCGAAGGTTAAACCAGAAGAAACCTTGCGAAAATGAAACCTTATAAATAAGACTATCCAGATAAATAAAAGTGAATTAATTAACAGGTCACCCAGCGATCTAAGAACAGGATTAGATCCATAAATAGCCGGATCGAACAATTCAAGCTGCCGGAAGTTTAAGGGGATTGGCAAAAAATAACTCAGGGTACGCAAGCTGATAATGCTTATCAAAAGAATCGATAAACCATACCAAAAGCCCCTTCTCTTTACAAAAAATTTAGCCAGCTTATGTATAAATGATAATACTAAAATGCCGGCAAGAATCCGAAGCCACAGCGAAAAAACATTATTGTGAACCACATTGATGTCATTCAATTTTTCCAGGTAAAAAAGTACTCCCCCGCTGTTATCTCTTACAGCTAAATTTGTTGGCGCTGTGCTGATGTTATAGGTGTCTTCAATTTTACTTATTGCGGTAAAGGAATTTTGGAGGTATTTATTTTCGACGTAATAATTCCATTTTACAGGTATGAGGGTTATAATTTTATACATTAAACCGGTGCCAGCCCGGTAATCTTTTTTATCTATAACGTACCACCCGTTGATAAGCTTCCGGAAACTTGTTCCATCCGGCTCATTGAGAACACCGGCGTCAGGCTCGATTATTTGAGTGTTCCAAAATATAGGATGCCTTTCAATGAAAGGTGAGTTTTTATAGATAAAAATGAAGAACTTTTTCTCTACAAGATTTTCAAGTTGGTCATTATTATACCGGCCTTTTACGAGTGTATTTATTAAAGAAGAATCCTTATAAAAATTCGAAATGTTCTTTTGTCTTTTTACAATGTCTTTTTGAATTGCCTTCTGTACTGAATTGGTAGTAGCTACACCACTCCAGTAATTATCGATGATGAAAGATATAGTCAAAAACCAGGCGGCGGCCACCAGCAGGAAGCCATTCTTTCCAAAAAAAGAATTTGTGTTCTTAAAGATCAACTTATTGTTTTTTGCTTCTTTATTTCGTTCCACATTTCATCCATTTCTTTCAATGACATATCCACCAGGTTTTTACCATCAGCTTTCGCAATTTTTTCCATTTGTGTGAAACGATTTATGAATTTCTTATTGGTAATTTCCAAAGCGTTCTCTGCATCAATATTCAAAAACCTTACATAATTAATTACCGAGAAAAAAAGATCTCCGGCTTCTTCTTCTATATTTTCCGCATTGCCCACATTGACGGCTTCTAAAAGTTCATTCTTTTCTTCTTCTATCTTTTCCCACACATCTTCTTTAGTTTCCCACTCAAATCCTACTTGCTTTGCTTTTTCCTGCAGCCGCATTGCTTTTATCATTGCGGGCAATGATTTGGGCACACCACTCAATACTGATTCTTTGCCTTCTTTTAATTTTATTTGTTCCCAGTTTCTTTTTACATCTTCCTCATCATTCACTTTTGTATCTCCGTATATGTGAGGATGACGGGTAATTAATTTATCACAAACCGAATCAATAACCTCCCGGATGGTGAACTGATTTTGCTCTTCACCTATTTTTGAATAAAAAACAATATGCAAAAGTAAATCTCCCAATTCCTCTTTTATCCCTTTCCAGTCTTTCTCTGTAATGGCATCTGCAAGTTCGTAAGTTTCCTCTATAGTTTGTTGCCGCAGCGTATGAATGCTTTGTTTCTTGTCCCACGGACATTTTTCCCGAAGCTCGTTCATGATGGTTATCAATCGCTCCAGGCCGTTATCACTTTTTTGCATAGTAAAAACTTAACTTTTGAAAAAGGCGGATTAAAAGAAGATAACAAAAGTAAACAGGCCAGTAAAAGGTTTGTTTAAAAAGTGGTTAAAAATAGCAAACAAAATCTGCTTACAAAATTAATGAGCTATTTTACACGTTTATTAAATTCGAATTGAAACCAAATCAAATTTTCCTTTGAAATGATTAAGAAATCACTCCTTCTTTATACACCGTTTTTTCTCTTTTTGCAACTTCTCACCACCCAACTCATTGCACAGTATTATTATAAGGACATCTGGAACATGAAACAGTTGACTAATGAATTCGCTATTTTAAAAAATGAAAAATTAAGGACAGTCAACATTAAAAGTTTTGAAGACGATGGACAGCCAAGCGATGGCTTTTTTTGTGAGAAAAAAATAAATGGGAATTATTCGCAATCGCAAATGGTATCGAAGTCTTACATAACCGGGCAGTCATTGCTCTCCTCCGACTACAATGCAGAAGGCAGGATTGTAAAAACGGTTGATGACACCCCCACCGCAAATAATACCACAACTTATGAATATGATGACAAGGGAAGGCTTACCACTGTGAGCATTTTAGCAAAAGGGGACGATAATGAAGGCTCCATTACTGAGACAAGGCAATATTCTTATGATGGGAATGGACAGCCAGAAAAGATGGTGCGAAAAAAAAATGATATCCCGATAGCAACCATACATTTTGTAAAAGATGAAAAGAATAATATTATAGAGGAAAATGTTACAGATGCCAGCAGCACCGATAAAAAATATTATTACTACTACGATGATAAAAATCGCCTTACAGATGTAGTTCACTTTAATGACAGAGCGCAAAAACTTCTTCCGGATTATATTTATGAGTACAACACGAAGAACCAGCCTGTTCAAATGATCAATGCATCCGAAACAGGCGATAACTATTTTATCTGGAGATATTCGTACAACGATAAAAATCTTCGCGAAACAGAAAGATGTTTTTCAAAAGAAAAGAGACTGCTCGGTAAAATTGAATACGAGTACAAATAGCTCACTACCAAAGCATGCCCCTGCTGGTACTGTTATTTAAAAGATATTTCAACATGATTTAAAAACATGGGCTTGCAATAAATACTTTCAGGCAGGATAATTCCTATTAAAGCAATTGGTAAACATCAAATAATATAATAAAGAGTGCAGCGAATACAGTGAGCATCATAAGCACCCTGATTGAAAGTAATTTTTTCTTAAAACTCCTTGCTGCGAAAATTATTGCCAGGAGGCAACATACTATTGAAATGATATTGATGACGGTGAGGTTTTGCATAAAACCCGGAAACTTTTCCAGGTAGGCGCTTACCTTTTCCTTTGCATTAAGGCCGTTTCCCCGCAGGCCTGTTGATGACCACATTATAAAAAAAATTAGAGCGGGAAGTAATAAAAGCACCGCAATTCCTGAATTCTTTTTGGCTGAAACATGTGATGTGGTGGTCATATAAAGTAGATTTTGTTTGGCTTAAAATATATCAGCAATGCAATCGTTGTATTGAAGTAAATTTGACTCAAACGTACTGAAAGTAAATAAAGAAATCTTAGAAGTTATTCACGCACCAAAAAACGCAACAGGTTTTTTGAAAAAAATTGAACTTTATTTGAATAATTTTAAATAATAAAATAAGAATTATGAACAGGATTGTAATGGAAAAAACCGGGGGCGATTTTGGATTTGAAGTAAGAGATGAAAAAAATCATTCTTTAAGAACTGACACCAGCGAGGAATCAGGCGGTACCAGCTACGGTTTTAGACCTATGCAGCTTTTGTTATCCGCATTGGGTACCTGCAGTGCAATTGACATGATAGCCATCCTGAAAAAACAAAAACAAACGATCGGTCAATTCAAAATTACAGTTGAAGGCGAAAGGGAAGTAAATAAAATACCTACACTCTGGAAAGCCATTAATATTCTATTCGTTATACAGGGAGTTGATAAAGACAAAGCCGAGAAGGCAGCATTTTTATCCATGGACAAATATTGCTCTGTAGCCGAAACCCTTCGACGCGGCGGCACTGAGATCACCTACCAGGTTGAGGTGATTGATTAAGATAAATAAAATCTAAAGCTTTTTTCATTTGGAGACTTAGATTTATTTTTGCTAAATGAACAAAGATTTTTTTCAACAACTCTTCAGTAAGCAACAGAAAAAAGAAATTGTCCCATCGAATGAAATTATTGCAACCTGGGCATTACGTGTTATAAGCTTATTATTTCCCGAACAATCGACGTACTCTTATTCTTCTCCAAAGGAAATTGAAGAAGAATATAAAAAGCTTGAAGGCGAGCTTATTAATATTTTAAATGCAACTCGGGCATGCAGAAATTGTAACAACGAAGAGATCGCAAAACAATTTTTTGAAAATATTCCCGGGCTATACAGGGTACTAAATACAGATATTTACTCTTTGATACATGGTGATCCTGCCGCCAGACTTGAATTTGAAGTGATACGTGCTTACCCAGGCTTTTATGCTTTATGCTTTTACAGGCTCGCTCACGAATTATTAAACCTGGAAGTTCCGCTACTTCCCCGCATACTCACTGAGCACGCTCATTCTAAAACAGGGATAGACATTCACCCTGCTGCAGAAATAGGCGAACATTTTTTTATAGATCATGGTACCGGTATTGTTATAGGAGAAACCGCGGTTATAGGCGATTATGTAAAACTTTACCAGGGGGTAACTTTAGGGGCATTAAGTGTTGATAAAGCTATGGCGTCTATTAAAAGACATCCCACTGTGGAAGACCACGTGGTAATTTATTCAGGAGCTACAATACTCGGAGGAGATACCGTAATTGGCCATCACAGCGTAATAGGCGGTAATGTATGGCTCACGAAAAGTGTTCCTCCCGGCACGCTTGTTTTCCATACTCCCGAGCTTACTGTTCTTGAAGGCAAAATTGTAAATTATTAAATGAATTGAATGCCCTCAATCTTAGATACTGTAGGTAACACACCAATGGTGGAAATTCAAAAAATGAATGTAAACCCGGGTGTAAAAATATACGCAAAACTCGAGGGCAATAACCCAGGTGGCAGTGTAAAAGACCGGCCTGCTTTAAATATGATAAGAAGTGCCCTCGAACGTGGTGATATAAATACGAATACAAAACTAATTGAAGCAACCAGTGGCAATACAGGAATAGCTATGGCCTTAATGGCAAAGCTTTTCGGAATTGACATTGAATTAGCAATGCCATCTACCTCTACGCGGGAAAGAGTTCTTACGATGGAAGCTTTCGGGGCGAAGGTTACGTTGCTAGATAATATAGAAGATTGCAGGGATTACGTTGATAGAAAAGGGGCATCGGGAGAAAAATATGTTCTCAACCAGTTCTCAAATCCTGACAATTATATGGCCCATTACAAAACTACAGGCCCGGAAATATGGCGGGAGACGAATCAATCCATCACACATTTTGTGAGTTCAATGGGCACCACGGGAACTATTATGGGGTGCAGCCGTTATTTGAAAGAACAAAATAATAACGTGCAAATAGTAGGATGCCAGCCAAGTGAAGAGGCATCGATACCTGGAATAAGAAGATGGCCTGTGGAATATCTCCCAAAAATTTTTGATCCGGCAAGAGTTGACAGGATAATGGATGTAACCCAGGAAGATGCCGTAACTTTTACAAGAAAGCTTGCAAACGAAGAAGGTATTTTCGCCGGCATGAGCAGTGGTGGAGCCGCTTCAGCAGCAATACGCCTGGCGGGGGAATTAAAATCCGGTGTGATAGTATTTATTGCATGCGACCGTGGCGACAGATACTTAAGCAGCGATCTATTTGGTTAAAAATATCTTCGTCATCATCAATCACTTGCTCAGTTCATTAAGAGATCTACATTTTTGAATGTAATTTTTAGCGTACAGCCCTCACCGGGTTTCGAGTCAATTATAACTTTGCCTTTATATAATTCAGCACGGCTTATGAGATTGTTAATGCCAATTCCTGTCCTTGAAATTGCAGGATCGAAACCAATACCATTATCGCAAATTGAAATCAAAAAATTAGCAGAAGACTGTTTAAAATTTATTTGCATTAAGGTAGCTTTTGCATGCTTAAGTGTGTTGTTTACTTGCTCCTGCACAATTCTAAACAAATTCAATTTAAATTTTTCATTAAGGTTATTTTCTTCAAAGCCAAATGTGTTGAACTCAATTTTTAATGGATGAACCTCCATGATACCCTTAATAACATCTTTGACTGATTCAACCAACCCTATTTCATTAATCAGCGGGGTAATAAGCGTTTTAGAAAGTTTCCTTATTTCATTTATCGCGTTTAAAGTATATGTTGAAGAGCTCTTCAAATAGGCATCCCGGTTCTCGGCATCTTTGCCGGCCATATCAATATATAATCGGGTTGCGCCTAATAGTTGATTTACGTTATCATGCAGCTCGCGTCCTATTTGAGAACGCTCATTTTCCTGCGCTGAGATAATTGCTTCCGTTATCTCTTTTTGACGGATTATCTTTTCAAGTGCCGCCTTTTCTTCTTCGGATTTTCTCTCCGTTATGTCTCTTGAATTAGCCACTATGCCATTTACCGCATCATCATGTACAAGATTGGTGACGTTAGTTTCAAGCCATCGCCATTGTCCGTTTGCATTTTGAAAACGATAAGGTGGTAAATCGAGTGTACCAGCCTGTTTCATCTTTTCAAAAAAGAACTGCACGTTTTGAAGGTCGTCAGGGTGGATAAAAGTGAAGGCATTTTTACCTAAGAAAAATTCAGGCTCATAGCCAAGTATTCTTTTAGAGGTTGGACTCACATATATATAATTACCCTCTTCACCTAAAATTGCTATAAGGTCAGAACCATTCTGCACGAGAGATTTAAATCTTAACTCGCTTAATAAAACTTTTTGCTCCGCTTCTTTTCTTCGGGTAATATCTTGTGTTGCTCCAATAAGCCTTACAGGATTACCTTCCTTATCACGAATTACATAGCCCCTGTCCTGAACGAAAGCATATTTTTCGCCAGTTATTGCAATTCTGCATTCCATTTCAAATAGACTTTGAGTTTTAGATGAGAAAATTTCATCCCTTAATGTCTTTACTTTATCCTGGTCTTCGGGATGAATCATTATGACATCCTTTTTGCCTTTCGGATCTTTTTCATCAATATCTTTCAAAATAATTCTTCCTTCTTCCTTAGTGCTATATACCTCACCCGTCTTAAGGTTCCAGTCCCACACGACATCATGTGTAGCCATACTCACGAGATTGAAGCGTTCAACATTTTCTTCAATAGTCCCGAGATTCTTTTTTCTTTCAATACTATACCGAATCGTTTTCTCTAAAATTTTAATATTATAATCTCCTTTTATCAAGAAATCCTGGGCGCCTAATGAGAGCGCCTTTAACGAAACCTTGGTGTCGGATAAACCGGATAAAATAATTACCGGAATCCGTGGATTAAAGCGTAGTAAGCTCCTGTAAGACTCAAGTCCATCACTATCAGGTAAAAAAAGATCAAGTAACACCAATGAAAAAAATTTCTCCTTCAACAATTGTATTCCCTCTTCTAGCGAGAATGCCATTTCAATATTATGAATATCTAAGTTTGTACTTTGCAAAAATTCTTTCAGTAACAATTGATCATTGATATTACTTTCAATGATAATTATTGAAATTTTATTATCTTTCTGTAGTATTTTTTGATTTGCCATATTCATCAGGCATCTTAATATCAGATCCGTTTTTTGTAAGATTTTTTTCGAATGTATTAGCAAATGAATTAAAGCACGTTGTCAAAAAATTTTGATATTTACTATCAATGATCTAAAACATGTGTTAGCAAGTTGACGAAGTGCAGCAATCACTGCATTAAAAATTAGCGGCGGTTATTCTAAATTAGATTATTTTTTTATAGGACAAAAGATTTTTATAAATAAAAAAAATCGGGAGAAAACTTGAGTTAAATTTGATTGTTAAAACCCCCTTACATAGGATTAGTCGTATGAAAAGTATTCTTTTAGTAGATGATCACGCAATAATCAGGACCGGCTTGAAGATATATATCGAGACGATAATTCCGTTTTCAACTATCGATGAGGCTTCAGATGGAGATACTGCGTTTGAGAAAATAAAAAAAATAAATTATGATTTGCTCATAATGGATGTGAATATGCCCGGCACAGATTCATTTGGACTGGTCAGTAATATCATAGCTATAAAACCGGATTCAAAAATTTTAATGATAAGCATGAATGCAGAGGAGATCTATGCAAAAAAATATCTAAAGCTCGGTGCTAAGGGTTATATAAGTAAAGATGCACCTGAAAGTGAAATTAAAACGGCAATCGAAACCGTGTTGAATAATAAAAGATATATTAGTTCATCATTGAGCCAGTCGCTTACTGACGAAGCTCTCGGCAACAAATCATCCAATCCATTTGACAATTTATCACCACAGGAATTTAAAATAATTCAATTTATTATTCGTGGAGAATCTGTGGGTGAAATAAGTCAAAAATTAAACCTGCACACTTCCACCATAGGAACCCATAAAGCAAGAATTTTCAAAAAACTCAACTGCAAAAATATCATTGATATTCGGGAACTGGCGAGAGTTTACCAGGTAATAACACCGGACAACTAACTATAGAAAATTTTCTACAATATCTTAAGCCAATTTCTACTCGTAAGATTTATCAAAAATCTGAACTTCGAGTAATATCAATGAAAAGCTGTTCATAGGAAATTTCTCTAATTGTTCCTAAAAGAATTAAATCCGACCTATGAAAATCATCTTCCGGCCGACAATGTAACTTGAGTGTTTCCTTCCTAATTTATTGTTCCGCTTTACGATCCGCCATTATTTTCGAGAGTTAGTTATATGTCTATTTCAGTTAAGCTATAACTTATCATTTAATTCGATTCGCGACTTCCCCAAATTTATTTTTGAAATATATAGTGTCGATAGCAGAATACACCCGCAAAAGCTCACTAATACCTTCATTTACTGGCATCTAGGCGTTCTTGTGATTAAATTTTTTTGAATACGGTTCGTCTCTTATATTTGCACTCCAAAATAAAGGGAGCATAGCTCAGTTGGTTTAGAGCATCTGCCTTACAAGCAGAGGGTCCGCGGTTCGAACCCGTGTGCTCCCACAAATACCTCGTTTCTCAACGGGGTATTTTTATTTTATAATATGTATCACTAGCGTTTTGATATTAGTCGAACAGATTCAATTGGTTATGATTTAGTTCTTTGAAATATTGTTTTTGAGTTTGGTGAAACAGTTGATTTATGGGCATTTTTTCAAAAATGGAAATACTTAAAATCTGTAGTATTTCGTAAAGGGATTGTTTAAGCATAAATTTCTTCTTTGCAATGGCAACTAAGACATAGATACTAACGGCTATCCATACTTGCGTTTTTACTGCATTCTCTGATTGTCCCCAAAAGGATTTTATTTTCAAATGCTGTTTAATCCATTTAAAGAATAGTTCGATCTTCCACCTGTATTTATAGAGTTGTGCTATGTCGGTTGCTTTAACTATAAAATTGTTTGTCAGGAATACAAATGTCCGTCTGCTTTCGTTATCATAGAATTTTATTCTACGCATTTTCTCCGGATAATCTTTAGCTGCATAATAATTGTTCAATAAAACGCTTTGATCACAAAGCACTCCATTTGCTTTATCAGATGGAAAGGATTTAACCCGACGGCAGTTCATATTATCTTTGGCTCTTGTAATATAAAAGGCATCACAGCGATGAATACGGTAAAGCCGCTTGTAGTCTACGTATCCTCTATCCATTATATAAAAACTATTGGCTTGAAAAGTAATAAAATCCAACGCATTTACATCGTGAACGCAGGCAGCAGAAAAATAGATAAACTCAGGGATAGAGGTTTTTAAATCTAACTGCGTGTGCAGTTTAATACCTCCTTTAGTGCTTCGAAAGGTTGCCCAATAAAATGTAGACAAACACAAATCTATAGTTGTAGCGTCTATGGCAAATACATTGTTCTCAAGTTCTATTTCCAAATTGCTGTCACCTAAATATAATTGCTTTGCCTGCTTAATTAAGTGCATTGCCAAATCATAATAAATCAGATAAGAACGATTTTCATTTGCAACAGACAAAGTGCTTTTGGAAACAATATTTCCTATTCCTAAATGATAGGTTTTATCAGCATTTGATTTTAAACATAAAATAGTATCACTTAAACTTTCCCTATGAGTAAGTTGCCCAAAAGACATGCATAAAAATTGTTTCCAACAACTAAAATCCTTGACCTTATAATCGCCTTTATAACGCTTGACAAGGGTTTGAAACTGTTTATGCGAAATCAATCCAATAATCTGAGAGAAAATATATTTGCCTTGGTTCATAATTGTTGAAAATCAATGAATTAAAAAATTCAAAGCTTTCAAAAATTCAAATCGTTTCCAAGTCAAAATATCCCCAAACTCAATACAGACAATATTTTCAAAGAACTTATTTTTATAACATCAAAACGCTAATGAATATGTATGTTGTCTATATTTTATTTTCAGGAATTAAGAGCAGGTATTACATTGGTTTTACCGGTGATAAAATTGAAGAAAGATTACGAAAGCATAATTCAAATCATAAGGGTTTTACAGGTGGTATAGGAGATTGGACAATCACTTACACGGAATATTTTGTTGAAAAAAAAGATGCCATGAAAAGAGAAAAAGAAATAAAAAAATGGAAAAGCAAACTAATGATTGAAAAGTTGATAAATAATAAGGGTTTAGCGCATCCCGATCTTTAATCGGGAGGGTCCGCGGTTCGAACCCGTGTGCTCCCACTTAATAACCTCGCCAGGCGGCGGGGTTTTTTATTGTTGATATATCTCTTTTCTTCCGTAGAATTAATCCTTGAAAATACATTCATTAATGCATTTTCCTTTCGGCCCTTTTCGAAGTTTGCCTGGCCTGCTCTCTTAATACATTACTTTAAACCTTGCATAAAATGACCTTTCCAAAAATTCCTTTTGGTCGGGATGTGCGATCCTGATAAGTTCCCTGGCTCTTTGTTTTAAATTCTTGCCAAATAAATCTACCATGCCGTATTCCGTGACCACCCAGTGAACATGCCCTCTTGTAGTAACAACTCCTGCACCTTCTTTTAAGAAAGGGACAATCCTGGAAACACCTTTTGATGTAACAGAAGGCATAGCTATAATTGGTTTTCCTCCTTCAGATAATGATGCCCCTCTTATAAAATCCATTTGCCCGCCAATGCCTGAATATTGATACGTGCCAAATGAATCGGCGCAAACCTGCCCGGTTAAATCGATTTCAATAGCACTATTTATTGCTGTTGCTTTGGGGTTTTTTCTTATAATACTTGTATCGTTTACATAGCTTATATCCATCACTCTCACAGAAGGATTATCATTTACAAAATCATATAACCGCCTGGTACCCGCCATAAAACCTGTTACGGATTTTCCTATATTTATTTTTTTACGGCTGTTATCAATAATACCCTTTTCTATTAGAGGTATTACGCCATCAGACAGCATTTCGGTATGTATACCCAGGCCTTTGTGGCTGGAAAGATTTCGTAAAACCTGGTCAGGAATTGCGCCTATGCCTAACTGCAAGGTAGCACCATCTTCAATAAGCGACGCTACATTTCTTCCGATTTGGGTAATTATGTCACTTGATTTTGAGGAGTAATCAATTTCAGGAAGGTCGCTATCGTGCCATACCAATGCATCTATTTTATCCGTATGAATAAATCCCTGGCCATGCGTACGTGGCATCTTAGAATTTACCTGTGCAATAATATGCTTTGCAGTATCAACCGCTGCACGTGCAACGTCAACAGAAGTGCCTAAAGAACAGTATCCGTGGGCATCCGGGGGTGATACCTGTACAATGGCAACATCCAGCGGCAATATATTACGTTTAAAAAGTTGTGGTATCTGGCTCAGAAAAATAGGCACGTAATCTCCATGTTCGCTATTCACAATAGCACGATTATTTTCGGAAACGAATAGCGAATTGATGAAAAAACTCTGTTTATAAACAGGATCATCAAAGTGTATATTTCCTAAAGTAGTAATGCTGACGAGTTCAACATTTCTTAACGCTTCATGTCGTTTTTGTAAAGCTGCTAAAATATGCAGGGGTGTTGCCGCACTTCCATGTATAAAAACCCGGTTGCCGGATTGTACAATTTTTACTGCCTCTTCTGCGGAAAGGCTTTTCCTGTCTTCCATTAAGTTTAAGATATTATAAAGTTTACACGCAATCTAAAAAGATTGCTCGTCATAAGTATCCCGTAATTTTGAAAGACGTCACACACATATCCTTATTGTCTCTCAAATCTGCCGGTTTTTTCATTTACACGTATGCGATACATAAGAGGCTTTACCCGGTTTGTATCATCAACCGCACCCATAGAAACTTCATGCTCGTGTGCATGAATAGTAGTGCTGGTAAGCAGTGGCCACATGTGATTGAACATATACTTCCTGGCAACCTCAGCATCGTCTCCATCCAGTTCCTCAAACGTACCCAAGATAACAGCGCTTTGCCAGTTAGCCATGTTTGTCATTGAATCAACTTCAAAGCATACATGGGGGTTCTTGCGCATCATATCCAGTTTAAGTCCTTCCTTCGTTTGCCCGATTATGTATTTACCATCGTACACATAGGTCACAGGAACGATGTAGGGGTTGTTATCATCCGCACACCCGATCCTTCCAACAAACTGGCTAAGCAATAAGTGATCAATTTGCAATTCATTTAATTCCCCAAGCATGTAAAAGGTCTTTTAAGTTTGTACATTAATTCATTCAAAAATAGAAGAGAGTATTATTACAAAGACTGACATAAGATACCAGGAAACATGACAGTTGTCATTGTAAAGTAAAGAGTACTGAAGTTTTTTACCTAATATTTGAGCCCGTTCTTTGCTACGACTGAGGTTGATTTTTTGGCAGGCATTTTATTCTTCATTCTATAATTTTTCCTGAACATGATGGCGAGTAATAAAATAGATAAAGGCGCTGTAAAGGCCCAGGGTAAACCAAGCATAAGAAGCTTTTGTGAATAGCCAGGATAAAAGTAAACGAATGTGATTAACGGTGTAACCAATGCATTGGCAAAAAAAGAAATCCTGACCCATTTTTGAAATCCGTGTTTCTCAAATACAGGTATGGCTGCAAACATTGCCAGCCCCATGAATATGTATCCTAAGGCGTCAAAATCCCAAAACATAGAATGAGGTGTTTGGTCAAGAACACTTATTGCGGAAAAGTTACCTCTTAGCTTTTCCGGAATTACAGTGGCCAGTTGAACCACATAGTTTGCAGTAACAAAGACTGCATAGATAATTGAAAATATAAGGGCGGCATGGCTCCAAAATTTTTTATCAACGGATGTAACATAATGAAGCGCCAGCATTTCAAGAAGGAAAGGGATCACAATACAAAGAGAAGTTCCGTAAATTAATACTTCATCAAGCGGGTATTTGAGAACACCGGCTACCTGCAATAACTGCACGATCACAAAAGCGATGACAGCAATAAAGGCGATTAACCCGGAGACAAATCCTATTTTAGATATTCTGTTATCCATACGTTTCATATTCGTGAAGAGATCACTAAGCAAAATTTAGAAAAATGACTTAAGTGGTTAATGATTTTAATCATTTCATTTATTGATTTAGGATAGCATTACCATACCGCTTCAGGCTCCCTGTCAATTTTCTTAAATTTGCCTTACACCTACTTTCTTTACTATTTGAAGGTTTAAAAGAAATTGAAAGTGAAATTAAGATGGCTTAACCTCGGGTTACGTGTTATTATGGAATTGGGTATTGTGCTTGCATTTGGTTATTTCGGTTATCACACAGGTTCTGGAATGGGGCAGAAAATTTTGTTTTGTATCATTTTTTCGCTTGTCGGTTTTGGATTTTGGGGGCTTGTTGATTTTCATCAATTGGGCAACTTTGCGGAACCTATGCGTTTAATCCAGGAGCTCTTTATTAGTGGTTTGGCAGCTTTTGCTTTATATGCCACGGGTATGCATGCCGCTGGCTGGGCATTGGGCATTTTATCGGTAGTGTATCATGTACTCGTGTATATAAATGATGAGAAGTTGCTTAAATGACGAGCAGAAATTTTCATTGCCCCGTAGGCAAAAATTGGTAGAAAAAAAACTCCCCATTAATAAATTATAAGCTCCGTAGGAGCGGTTTATTTAGATGCCGCTCCTACGGAGTTTTTGAGCTGTTTGAAATTTCGATGCTACTAATATTTCGCCACTACAAGCCTTGAAAGGAATTGAACAACTCCCTTTTTGAAGTGAAGATTATAGTAATAGTTTAGTAAGATCTTATTTCAAACCAATCAATGCTGAGCCATTTCTGCGAGAAACTCAAATTCAACAACCCTTATCACAGAAACCCAAACGACACCACTAACCCCGCAAAAATTAAAATACTAAATCCCACAATCAACCGTAGCCGCAACGATTTATCACAGAGAATAATTCCGTAAATCATTTTCAATAAATTATTACTTGTTGCTGCATTCACCACAGCCGTTACAAGAACAGCATCTGCCATATTTCCTTTGTTTTGAAACAGGTTAAGAATAAAAGGATCTATATCAGTAACGCCCACTATGAATGACAACACGTTTATTCCACTGCTTCCGTAATGCCTCATTACAAATTCTGTAACTACTGCAAAAAATATGAAGAGAGCCGCGAAGATTAAAGCGGTGGTGAATTCAAGTGGATTTTTATTTGGCTGCAGGGATTTAAAGTCAGGCTGCTCCTTTTTGCCACGATGAAACCTGTAAAAATATAATGCACTAAGAGAAGATACGGTAATGAAAATAGCGAACCAGGGTGCGAGTTCCATGGCGATATTTTCATTAAAGAAAAGAGCCAATAAAAACAATCGTACATACATCATAGTTGTAGCAAGAATAATAGCGGCGGCCACTTTATTATTTTCATTGAGTTCTTTGCTTTTCCTGGCTAGTATAATGGTGGTTGCCGTACTACTGTACATACCACCCAAGATGCCGGTGAGAATAATTCCTGAACGAGGAAACACAAATTTCTTAACCAGGTAACTGAGGTAAGAAATACCTGATACCGCCACTATCGCCAGCCAGAATTTATAGGGAGAGAAATGTAAAGTTTCGGATATCGGTTTGTCAGGAAGCAATGGAAGGATAACGCCTGCAATCACCAGGAACTTTGCAAGAGTGATGAACTCATTGTTATCAAATTTTTCAGAGAATTGGAAGAGGGTCGCTTTTAATTCAGTTAAGATAAGTACACAAACAACAACTAAAAGAACCAGCCAGTTTGGTTGCGTGTACACGAGTGGTGCAAGACAATAAGTAATCAGTGCAATGACAAAGGAAGTGATGCCAAATTTTTTCTGAATCGTTATTTTCTGATAATAATTAATTGCCAATAACACGATAATTGCAAATCCACCGCCAAGAAAAGGCAACAATGTTTGCGGGCTGATGACATAAAGAATAAATCCCAAGATACCAATCAGCGTAAATGTTCTGTCGGTTCCAAACCGGCTTCCAAATTCCTCTTTGATATAGCGTCCTCTCTGCTCCAGTCCAATGATTAATGAAAACAAAACGACAAGGATAAACTTGAAAATTCCCGGCGGAATAAGATGTAATATTTCTTCACCCATGTTTATGAGGATTATGCAATCGAAATATTAAAATACAACTTATGCTTCAGCAATCCATTTTTTTGCTTTGTCGAACTCTGTATTTTTAAAAATACTCACTTCACAGGGCAGCAGGTAACCAAAGAATTTTGCGAAAGTATTTATCAAATGGTGATCAGATACAAGGGCAACTTTTCCAAATGAAGATATATGTTTCATACCGATCTTAGCATCATCCAGCATAGCGCTAAGATCAAATCCATCGAATGTATTTCCAAGATGATAGAGCATCCTGATTTTTGGATGTCTTTTAAATTTTTCTTCCAAGGCAGGTATTAAAGTGTTTTCATAATCCTCGCCGGTTACTTTTCCGTTTGCCGAAACACCTAATACGTTTTCCGGCAGGTCATTCATAATTTTCAACATGTTTATAATATTTGGCGTTTCAAGTTTAAATTAGCTATCCCGTGAAGGATAACGGCATGTGATTCATCTCCCCGCAAACTTCTAAATAATTTTCCTGAAGGGGAATTTGTTACCTGGCTCGAAGTATTAAAAGAATCAATGCGTATCATTAATTTATGTAAAATCAAAACCATTAGTCATTAACCATTTTTCACCATTCCATATGAAAAAAATTCGCTCAAAATTACTATGACGGATTACAACAGATCATGATGGATAATGCTCTCGCCGGTGATTCAAATCAGTTAACAAGAAATCGTCTCTTTTAACTCACAAAAAAAATTTGTAACAAATCATATTGCCGCCGCTAACCAAACCATACCGGACAATAGGTTTGGGCTTTCGGAATTCTTTCTGCAATCAATATTTTCAATTATTACAGGTAAAAGCCCATTATCTAATGAGCACAATCAAAATATATGCTGATAGACATCAGTACTTTAGGCACAGGCGTTGACTAAATTTGGTTACTAAACTGAATACAATGAACCAGCTATTATTGCCCGCTTTTCATGAGGAAGTTGAAACAGTTTCGGACTTCCCCTATATCTCGATCGTTATGCCATTTGAGCCAAAAATGAAAGATCAGAGGGAACTGTCTCTGACCCTAAACAATGCGCTCCTGAGAGCAGAAGAGGAACTGCAGGCAAACTTCCCAAATGATGTAACAGAGACTCTTTCGGAAAAGTTGCGCATGATTCTTCAAGGCCTTGATTATGATACCCATAAAAAGAGCCTTGCCATTTTTGTGTCGCTGGTATTTGAAAAAGTTTTCTACCTGGATATGGAAGTGCAAACAACAATCACAATTGATAATTCTTTTGGGCTACGTCAGCTTATAAATAGTAAAAAAGAAATTCGCCAATACCTTTTACTTATTCTGGGTGAAAGCGAAAGCAAAATGTATTTCAGAGATGGACAAAGCCTGTTACAGGTATTTGCCAACCGGTCAGATAGCGTTATGAAAGAAAATCATGAGAAGGAGAAAGACAGGGGTTTAAGTTTTACCGACATTTACCTGCGGCATATTGACAGCGTACTTGGTATACTGCTTCCGTCTTTTAAAGTACCTTTTTTTGTATTAGGTAATAAAACGATAAACGACCAGTTTAAAAAAATCACTAAACATTCGTCGTACATCATCGAATACATCGATCATTATTATGATGATATTACGCTTCATCAATTAAAGAAAGCCGTTGATCCATTTACAAGAGATTGGGCAAAGGTGAAGCAAAAGACTATTCTCAACCAGCTCAAAAATGCTTCTTCGCAGAAGAAGGTTGTAACGGGGATAGATAATGTTTTTAGCGAAGTTATGAGGCATCAGGGGCATCTCCTCCTGGTAGAAAAAGATTATCGATATCCATCGACATATGTCATCGGCAACGAAATAGTTGACAAGGCTGTTCAGCAGTATGACCAGTCGTCCTACGTAAAAGATACGGTGGATGATATAATAGAAAAAGTTCTGGAAGAAAACGGGGATGTCGAGTTTGTAGATAAAGAGGTCTTGCAGGGTTATGATCACATCGCACTTATTGAATAATCAGATTACTTAAAAATTTTAAAAATGAAAACAATAATTCTTCCTACCGATTTTTCGCCGGCTGCTTTAAATGCAGCTAATTATGCTGCAGATATGGCTAAAGCAATTGATGCAGACCTTTTATTGCTCCATGTATTTTACATTTTTGTAAGTTATACTGAAGTTCCGGCGATAGTAGATGCAGGCGCAATGAAAGAAGATCTGGAACTAAAAATAGCTGAACTAAAAGAACAACTTGAGCATAAATATGGAGATGCTTTGAACATTCGTACCGAGGTAAAAACGGGAACTTTAATTACGGAACTGGAATCTGTTTGTGAAGATGTACAGCCTTATGCTGTGGTTATGGGAAGCCAGGGATCTTCTGCTTCTGATTACCGGTTTTTTGGAAGCCATTCGGTAAATGCCATGCAGCAAATTAGGTGGCCGGTAATCACGGTGCCCCGTGGTGCACAATTCAATACCGTAAAAAAAATTGGCCTCGCTGTCGATTTGGAAAGCGCAGTTGATGCAGCACATCTTAAGGAAGTTAAAAGAATGGTGCGTGACTTTAACGCAGAGCTCCATGTTCTTAATATCAGTAAAAAGGACCAATACACTCCACACCTGGTTTTTGAATCAGGCTCACTCATGGAAATATTGGCACCATTAAATCATGAGTACCATTTTATCACCAGTGAAAATATAGATGAGGGTATAATAGACTTCGTTGAAAAAAATAATATCGATGTTCTCATCGTAATGCCAAGGCAACGTACATTGCTGGACAGATTAATACATAAAAGCCACACGAAACGATTGGTTTTGCATAGTCACGTTCCTGTACTGGCGCTTCATGAATAATAGAAAGCGATAATTATGAACTCATATATTAAACCATTCAAAAAAATTTCTCTTACCGATATACAATATGTCGGAGGTAAAAATTCTTCTTTGGGAGAAATGTATTCGAAGCTATCTTCACACGGTATTTCTGTTCCGGACGGCTTTGCAACCACAGCGTTTGCATATCAGGAATTTCTTACTAAAAACTCCCTGCACTCCCCTCTCTATGACCTGATGGCGAAACTCAACAGAACGAATTTTTCTAAATCTCACAGAGATCGGCGGGGAAGCAAGAAAGTTATTGATGGACGCAAAGATTCCTGAAAACTGAAAGAAGAAGTAATAAAAGCATACAGGGATTTATGTGGCGGCGAGAATGATTTGGCAGTTGCCGTACGCAGCAGCGCTACCGCCGAAGACTTGCCCGAGGCAAGCTTTGCAGGGCAACACGATAGTTATCTAAATATCAAGGGAGACGGGCCATTACTTATTGCATTAAAAAAATGTTTTGCATCTCTTTATACTAATAGGGCGATTAAATACCGCGAAGACAACGGTTTTGCCCATGAAAAGATTTCCCTGTCAGTAGGTATACAAAAAATGGTAAGGTCAGATAAAGCTTCATCCGGTGTTTGTTTTACCCTTGAGCCCGAATCAGGTTTCAGGGATGTGGTTCATATTAGTGGCGTTTGGGGATTAGGAGAAAATATAGTTCAGGGAACAGTAACACCGGATGAGTTTTTTGTTTTCAAACCAACATTGGTACAAAATAAACATGCCATAGTTCAGAAGAAGCTGGGAGAAAAAGCGAAGACAATGATCTATAGTGAAGATGAAAATAATCCCGTGATCAATACAATTACCTCCCCGGAAAAGCAGGAAGAATTTGTATTAACAGATGAAGAAATAATGAAGCTTGCGAAATGGGCCCTGGTCATTGAAAACCATTATCAAAAGCCTATGGATATTGAGTGGGCAAAAGATGGCCTTACTAATGAAATGTTTATTATACAGGCAAGGCCTGAAACGGTACATTCACAAAAAAATCCGTTGCTGGTAAAAGAGTTTGTGATAAAAGAAAAAGGAAAGAAGCTCACAAAAGGTCAGGCGATTGGTTCAAAGGTTGCAACCGGCGTCGCACGGATTTTACAATCTCCTGAAGAATCCCACAAGCTGAAAAAAGGTGAGATTGTAGTTACGGATCTCACCAGCCCGGACTGGGACCCTATCTTGAAAAATGCTGCAGCAATCATTACCAATAAAGGTGGCCGAACCAGCCACGCCTCCATAGTAGCCAGGGAACTGGACGTGCCTGCAGTGGTAGGTTGTGGTGATGCTACCACAAATATTAACGATGGAGAAATGATAACTGTTTCGTGCTGCGAAGGCGAGACAGGATTTGTGTACAAAGGGAAATTAGACTATGAAGAAACTGAATTGGATTTCTCAAATATCAAAAAGCCGGAAACTACGGAAGTGTTGCTGATTGTCGGCGATCCTGATAAGGCCTTTAAGTTATCCTTCTATCCTAATGATGGTGTGGGGTTGATGCGCATTGAATTTATTATTACACATTCTGTACAAATTCAACCGATGGCGCTTGTAAAGTTTGATGAACTGAAGGATGAATCTGTAATAGAAAAAATTGAAAAGCTCACCCATCATTACCCTGACAAAAAGGAATATTTTGTAGATAAACTTTCACAGGGAGTCGCAACGATCGCAGCAGCATTTTATCCCAAAGATGTTATTGTGCGCATGAGTGATTTCAAAACCAATGAATATGCAAATCTTATCGGCGGTAAAGATTTTGAGCCAAAGGAAGAAAACCCGATGTTGGGTTTCAGAGGGGCATCGAGATATTATAATGATTTGTACAGAGAGGGTTTCAAGCTGGAATGTGAAGCGATTAGGAAAGTGAGAGATGAGATGGGGCTCACGAATGTAAAAGTGATGATCCCATTCTGCAGGACCGTTGAAGAGGGTAATAAAGTAATTGCTGTAATGAAAAGATATGGCCTTGAACAAGGTGTAAATAATCTTGAAATATACGTGATGGCAGAAATACCCAGCAACGTAATTCTTGCAGAACAATTTGCAAGGATATTTGATGGCTTCTCGATAGGATCGAATGATCTTACCCAATTAACACTGGGTATCGACAGGGATTCAGCGATTGTAAGTTCGCTCTTCAGCGAGCAGAACGAAGCTCCCAAAGAAATGATTGGGATGATGATAAGGAGAGCAAAAAGAGCAGGTGTAAAGATTGGCTTGTGCGGGCAGGCGCCAAGAGATTTTCCGGAGTTTGCCCAATTCCTGGTCCAGCAGGATATTGACAGTATTTCTTTCAATCCCGACGCATTATTAAAAGGCATTGCAAACATTAATAAAGCTGAAACATCATACAGTATGATAGCATAATTTTTTTAAAAAAGATGTATTAAAACATATCGGGTATCAACCCTTTGAGTTAAAAACTTTCTTTTGCAGATCGTCTGAATAATTTGAAAAAATTCTTAAACATTCACCCACCACAGATTCTTTCTATAGCATTGTGAGATTCAGATCGCTGGTTTCCTATAACTTTAATGATCACCGCTTTTAGAACTAATAATAATTATTACACTATGTCTCGTATCGTAACAATAACACTAAGCCCCTGTATTGACAAAAGTACTTCAATACCCAAATTACTTCCTGAGAAAAAATTGTTATGTGCCTCACCTAAACTTGAACCTGGTGGCGGTGGCATTAATGTCGCAAGAGCTTTAAAAAAACTTGGTGAGGACGCCATTGCGATATTTCCTTCAGGAGGATATACCGGGAAATTCTTTAACCATTTGATAGAAGTGGAAAATATACATTCCAGGATCATAGAAATAGAGAATGAAACACGCGAAAATATTATCGTACTCGATCAATCTGTCAATTGTCAATATCGCTTTGGCATGCCAGGTACTGAGTTAAGGGAAGCAGAATGGAAAAATTGCCTGAAGGCTGTAGAAGAAATAACGGACGTTGAATTCATTGTAGCAAGTGGCAGCTTACCACCGGGAGTACCTGTAGATATTTATGCAACATTAGCAGAAATTGCCAAGCAAAAGAAAGCAAAATTTGTCGTTGACACTTCTGGTGAAGCATTGAAAGATGCCGCGGAAAGAGGTGTCTATTTGCTAAAACCCAATCTCGGGGAATTAGCTTATTTAGCCGCCGTGGAAGAACTACAACCCTGCGATGTGGTGGAAGCTTCTAAAGGAATTATTGCAAAAGGAATGTGTGAAGTTTTGGTTGTATCGATGGGTGTGATCGGCGCTACGCTTATTACAAAAGACTCAGTTGACATAATAACTTCGCCTAAAGTTGAACTAAAAAGCACAGTTGGTGCTGGTGATAGCATGGTTGCCGGCATTATTTTTTTTCTATTAAAAGGTAAAAGCATTCAAGAGGCTGCACGTTTCGGTGTGGCCTGCGGCACCGCTGCCACGATGAATCCAGGGACAGAACTCTGCAAAAAGGAAGATGCAGAAAGACTTTATAGCCTTATACAAAAAAATGACAGGGTTTAGTTTTAAAATTCTTCAATGTGAATCATCATCAAATTAAAAATATTACCCACAGGCATTACCGGAATTTAAAAAAACATTTTAAAAAAGTTAAGAAGCGATTTGATGACGAAGCTATACACCAGTTGCGGGTAGAATATAAAAAGCTACGGGCATTTTTTAGGCTGATCTCCGGGGTAAATGGAAGAAAAGAAACGGCAAGAATTTCCGGTAAATTAAAACGGTGCTATGCTGTCGCGGGCTCCATTCGGGATTTGCAATTACAACAACAGCGAATTCTTGACATCAGCAAACAGGAACCTAAAAAACCCTGGGGATATATTGATTTACTGCAGGAACATATAAACAAATTAAAACCATCGCTGGGGAAACTTCTTGCGAAGAAAATAATCGAAAAAAAGAAAAAGAAAATTGACGCAATTATTCTCCCGGAGTTTCAGCCAGGTGATTTTAAAAATTATACGGAGAAAATTTGGGCTTCAATTTTTCACATTGTTGAGCAGGGAAATATAAATGATGGGGACATTCACAAAGTCCGTAAACTTCTTAAAGATTTGCTTTATAATCTTAAAGAATTGGCAAGGATTGAAGAAAGAGTTATCGCATTAAATGGAATAGCTGGAAAGAATGAAAAGTATTTTGATCAGCTACTTGAAGAAATTGGAAACTACCAGGATACATTTAATGCGATTGAATTGCTAAAACCCAAATGGATCTACAAGTTGAATACACAAAACCAGGAATCACTTATTCGAATAAAAGAGCTGCTTATTGAAGATAAGTCGAAAATCAAACGCTCATTGGAACAAAGCCTCAGGAGTGATTTACATAAAGCTATGGAATATAACTTCCGTTATTGATTTTGCGATATATATGGTTAAGCCAGGCTACCTCGGCGGAATCATTTTCCACGTGGCGATTGTTTTTTTTATGCTACTTATTAAAAGGGATCGCTATAAGCACAAAAACATTTTTATATCTAGGATACTAGCAAATCATCACTGTGAAAAAAGTTGGAAGTAAATGGTTGAAATCAGCCAGAGAATATTTCATCTATAAACCTCGGACTAAAAACCGGGGTTCGGCAATTACTTATCTTGAACACCTCTCCTATTTGCGTTACTTTTGTATGATGCAATCTTCCCCGCAAAACGTCGCTCTTTTTAACCACGCATCCATGGGAATTGTGGTTCTAAATTCCAAAGGGATTATTAAATCCATTAATCCCTTTGCGCTTGAGCTTTTTGGTTATACTTCTGAAGAACTTGCAGAAAAGCCCATTGAAGTCCTTATTCCAAAACGGTTCCATGAGCACCACACAGCAGACAGAGAAGCGTATACCCGTAGTCCGAGGAGCAGGCCAATGGGCTTAGGAATGGATTTATTTGCTGCGAAAAAAGATGGATCAGAATTCCCGGTTGAAGTAAGCCTTGGTACGTACCCAAATAACGGGGATACTGCTGTTATCGCTTTTATTACAGATATCACTGTACGAAAAAAAGCAGAGAGAGAAATTAGAAAGTTAAATGATGAGCTTGAGGCAACAGTAGAAAAAAGAACCATTCAACTTACAGAGGCACTTCATGAACTGGAGCGCTCCAAAGAGGAACTTTCAAAATCTTTGGAAATAGAGAAGGAGCTAAACGAGTTGAAATCTAATTTTGTTTCCATGGCATCGCATGAATTTCGCACGCCGTTGAGCACCGTACTTTCATCTGCCTATTTAATTGAGAAATATTCATCTGAAGCAGACCAGCCCAAGAGAGAAAAACATTTGCAAAGAATCATTTCTTCCGTAAATATGCTCACCGACATTTTAAATGATTTCCTGAGCGTTGGTAAAATAGAAGAAGGAAAGATACAGGTGCGCCTGACTGAATTTAATATTGAGACTGCAATAAAAGCCATTATTGAAGAGATTAAGAATAATTTGCGAGAAAAACAGGAAGTCATTTATAACCACGAGGGAAATACCAACGTCATTCTTGACCCATCGCTGTTAAAGCATATTATAATGAACCTGGTGTCCAATGCAAGTAAATTCTCTCCCGAGGGCAGGAAAATTGAAATAAAAACAGCACGAACCAAAGACCACCTGACGCTCTATGTTAAAGATTATGGAATAGGAATTTCAAAAGAAGATCAGAAACATTTGATGGAGCGTTTTTTCAGGGCTTCAAATGCAGGCAATATCCAGGGCACAGGCCTTGGTTTACATATCGTGGCTAAGTATGCAGAGCTCATGAATGGGTCGGTGACCTACAAGAGTGAACTGGAAAATGGAACCGAATTCACGATAACTTTTACTCACTAAATAGAGAACATGAAAAAGATTTTGCTTATAGAGGATAACGATGACATCCGCGATAATACCGCGGAAATACTTGAGCTTTCCAACTACAAAGTGATAGTGGCTGAGAATGGTAAAACAGGGATTGAAAAGGCCTTAGAGCACAGGCCCGATCTTATTATTTGCGATATCATGATGCCGGTACTCGATGGCTATGGCGTGCTGCACGCCGTGCATAGAAATGAAAGTATAAAAAATACACCATTTATTTTTTTAACAGCAAAATCAGAGCGAAATCATTTTCGCAAAGGCATGGAACTCGGCGCCGATGATTACATTACAAAACCCTTTGATGCCACTGAATTGCTAAATGCCGTAGACAGTCGGCTGAAAAAACTTGATCTGTTGAAAGAGGAATTGTCTCCTGGTATGGAAGGTTTGAATCGCCTGCTGGAAGTATCTTCCGGCAACAACACCCTGGAATCACTTACTGAAAACAGGAACATAAATATTTATAAAAAAAAACAGGCTATTTATTCAGAAGGGAATCATCCAAACAGGCTTTATTACGTGGTAACAGGGAAAGTAAAAACTTATAAAACCCATGAAGATGGCAAGGAATTAGTAACGGATTTATATAGCCCGGGCGATTTCCTGGGATATATCGCTCTATTGGAAGGCTCTGTTTATAAAGAAAATGCCGAAGCATTAGAATTGACTGAGCTGGCGGTAATACCCAAAGAAGATTTTGAAGAACTTCTTAATAAAAATCCCGAGGTTGCAAAAAAATTCATTCAACTATTAGCCAGTAATGTTACCGTAAAAGAAAAGCATTTGCTGGGGCTCGCTTACAATTCGTTACGTAAAAAGGTAGCAGAAGCATTAATCATGCTTCAAAAAAAATACGATAATCAAAACGCTGAAAACTTCACGATAGATATCAGCCGCGAAAATCTGGCCAGTATTGCAGGAACCGCTACAGAATCATTAATAAGAACTTTAAGCGATTTTCGCTCGGAAAAGTTGATTGAAATTATGCATGGAAACATCACCATAGTAGATCAGAAAAAACTTGAACGCCTGCTAAATTAAAAAGTCCATCACATCTGTATATAGGCTGGCGGTTTTTCCAATATTTCTTTTCATAAAAATGATGTAATTATTTATTGCTTTACGCTTTTGATTTTCCAAATAAATTATAGTAGCTGTGATAAAGGGATACGTTTTCCAAAGTTCTAAAACATTGGTTTAGTGCGGTATTATCTATCAGGAAATATTTTGTGACAGATACCTGTTGAAATCAAGTTGTAGCTTATAAAAGCTCCTTTCGGAATCAGAGAGATTGTGACGAAGGTTTTCGACTTTTCTATCAATCAATTCCGGGTTAACGCCATCGTTAATTTTTTCATTGAATAATAGTTTATCTAATTCTGTAATCTCACCCCTGAGCAGATTGATTACTTCATCCTGTTTCATAAACTCACTATGAAAATTTTCAAATTCGTCCAGCAATTTTTTGTCAAATCTATCCTTTAGAATATTTGATAGCCTATTCTTGGAATGAACATTTTCCTCCATGAAAAAATCGATCAATCTTTTCCATGTGCCGGTTTCAATTTTTAATTGTTCCATTTTTTTTTGTGGCATAATGCATTGCCTCCCGGTTGTTCTATTTAATAATAATTTTGGCATTTTTCTTCCACGTTTTTAAAAAATTTCTATTCTATACAAAAGAAATTGTACTCCCCCGCATATATTCCATTCCGGCAATTATGCATTCAAATTTTTAAGAAACATAAAGAGTGTTATAATTATTATACATTTCTTGTTTATTCATAAGGATCGGAAATCTTATAAAACTGCCCCTCCATTATCATAAAATAAAAGGGCAGAAATCGGTATCTATTTCAAGGCAATTTTCTTTACTCCTGGCTTTTTTGTTGGTTCCTTACGAGGCAATGCAATTTTTAAGACGCCATTTTCAAACTTTGCTTCTATGTTTTCCTGTTTAATTCCTCCAGGCAACAAGAAGCAGCGGCTGAACGAGGAATAATTGTACACATTACGGGTAAATTTCTTATTCTTTTCCTCAGTGCTTTCTTCTTTTTCACTACTGCTGGTTAGGATGTTGCCGTCGACTTCAATTTTAAAATCATTTTTCTTCATGCCAGGCACAGCCAGTGTTACCATATAATGGTTATCCTCGTCTAAAATATTAATGGCGGGCGCATTCAATGTGCTGGCTGACAAGTCGCCAAATAATGATGGCATTCTGTGCGACAGCCTTGATAATGCCCGCGTTTCCATAATCATTTTATTAATGTTTTGAAATATTGTTTGCCATACAAAAGTATTTTTTGAAAATGCTTAATTAAAGAACATCGGTCACTTAAAGTAATGAGATTCGTCAGTTAAGTGACTAAGAGCCCCAATTTCTCCAATATCTCATAGTAAGCAAGTGCGATTCGAAAATGGATCCATTCCCTATGTCAAAATCTGAAACTAATAAGTAACTAAGTGAGAATTAAAAGATTTTACCGGAGTTTCAGGCTTAGAAATACAAATATGAAGGATGCCGGTATCGTATTCCGAACTTACAAAAGCAGCATGGATTTTAAATAATGTATTCAGAAAAGGAACATACATAATTGCGACATGCAACAAAATGGAAAGTCTATGGTGAAGAGGAGATTCTTCTAGAAAGAAACTCATGGAGAAACAGTAAAATAGCTCACACTTATACAGGCAATGCGGGATTGGAAATTATAAAATATTTTAGAAGCTGCAGTGAAAATACGCTTGTTGCATTTAGGCGCTATTAAAGAAATGACTTTTTCAGAAGGATTAAAATAAGGATGGTGCTATATTAACGAAAGAAATGGAGACACCATTATTTATAGCTCACATGAAATAGTTGTTTGCCAAAATGATAAGCGTGGAACCGCACTGGTTTGCAGAGATTTCACCATTTTGGGTAAGGAAGAAATAAATTTTACCGGGCTGCCTGTTTAAATTCTTAACTGTTTCAAATCAATATACCGGGAGATTTTAAATAACCGTACATCAGGTCAATGTATCTTTCAACTTCTTCCAGGGCTTTATTTTTCGCTTTAGTGTTCTTTGCACTCCTCGCTCTGAGGCTGTTTACCTTTGCACGTATGTTTGCCCGGTAGCTTTTATAATAAATAAAAAGACCTCTGTCTTCGCTCGTTTTCATTGAAGGGAAAAACCTGTTGTAGTAATTAATAAATAAATCAGAAAGATCCCGCCTGCCAAATGCATCAAGGTCCATACAAAGAAATGCGACCTCGTTCAATACGTCAATTTGCCGGAATTCATCATTGAATTCTATACAATCAAAAGGGAGGGGTGCGGGTAATAAAAATATATTTCTCGAATGCAGGTCACCGTGGCAATCCCTGAAAAACCCCTTACGAAGCCTGGTTTCCAGCAGTGATTTATTTTTTTGCAAAAATGAATCCGAGATTTCTATTGCATGGTTGATAATGTTCCTATGTTTATTATCCAGGTGATTAGCGAGGTATTCGTGCTCTCTGCCCAGATCATTAAAATCTTTCTGCAACGTCATTACGTCTTTTTTACAAATAATCTCCGCCTCTGCATGAAATGAAGCTATTTTTTCAGCAAGCTTCCTAATGTGAGATTTGGTAACTTTTTTCTTCAGTAACAGCTTATCCATTTGCATGTCCTTATCAATTTTATGCATCTTTACCGCGTAATCTATTACGGTTCCTGTTTTTCCCTCCATAATAAGACAATCCTGCTTTTGACGCACGGGTTGGACATCGATATATAAGTTTTCAGAAAGCCTGCTGTTTAATTCAATTTCTCTTTTGCAAAAATGCTTTCGACTTTCAATGGTTGAAAAATCAAGAAATGAATGGTGGACCGGTTTCTTAATTTTATACACAAACTTGTCGCACAGTATTACCCAGGAGATATGCGTTTCAACTAATTCCCTGTCAGAAGTATCACCCGGAAATACTCCCTGGGATATAAGGCTATTTACCTGGGTTGTCGTCATGTTTCGATTTAAGGTAAGTTGAAGCTTTTTGAATCATGTCATCAATGTTATCATCAGTTGACTGTAACAGTAAATGAGGCTCGGTGAGCGGTTCGTTGTGTTCTCTGATGAATTTATATACCTCAAAATCGGCCTCGCTGTAACGCCGCTCCTTTTTTAGTCTTTTCCTGATTACTTTTTCATCGGCCTGTATTTCCATAAAATAAATACCACCTTTTTCTTCCATCTCCTTAACAAACCGTTTCCTGTTATCACTTTTATGAAACGTTCCATCCAGAACGACATGCCGGTTTTGTTGCGCAGACTCTTTCATTCTTGCAAGCATTTCATTGTAAACTGATTCTTTCTCATCCGGCGAATAGTTCCTTGTAGCATACATTTCTTTCCTCACGCGATCGCTGTTCACATAATCGGCATTTAGTTTTTTTGCAAGCCTCTCCGCAAAATAACTTTTACCTGAACCCGGTAAACCTAAAATCATCATCACCATATTGAAGAATTTTATTTTTTTATAGGGATAATAATTATCCGTTAGTGATAACACCAGGCGGAGCGAGAACGGCAGTCTGGCTCAAGTGCTTTTCCTCATTATTGAAACAATCATGAACAAGGCTGGCATTTGCAAAAAATATTGTACACGCGAGTGAACTTAATTCGCCTTTCTTCTAATTACCTTTACTATCTCCATCCAACAGGTGCTTAATAAGGCGACCGAAAAGAAGATTAGCAAATAACCTGGTGATAAGTATGCAAGTCCAAACAAGTTCCTGAAAAACGGCAAATACACGAATGAAAAAATAAAAACAAGGGTGAGCATTATTATTGCAGGAACAAGATAATTTTTATAACGGATGGTGCGGAAAATAGTATAAGTGAAAGAGCGGTTTACCAGCGTAAGAAAAATATTACAGAATAACAGCGTAATGAAAACGGCCGTTCGAATGAAACTTTCATCTTGTTGCTGCTGCATAAAATAATACCCCGCGCCAAGGCAGCCCGCCGTGATGGCCAATCCCTGCACGATGCTTATTCTTAGCTGTTTGGCTGATAAGAAATTGGAAGAAGCGTTCCTGGGTAAGCGCAACATACTGCCGGGCTCCATGGGTTCATTTTCATAAATAATAGAACAGGTCGGCCCCATGATTAATTCTAAAAATATAACATGTACAGGTGTAAAAATTTCATTGAACGGCCAGCCCAGGAGTAACGGAATTGTTACGATTAAGATTATGGGGATGTGAATGGAAACAATATATTGAATGGCTTTTTTAAGGTTATCATATATCTTTCTTCCCAAGGCAACCGCATCGGCCATGTGGCCCAGGTCATCATCTGAAATTATTATAGATGCTGTATTCTTTGCTACTTCACTACCACGCTTTCCCATTGCAATACCGATGTGGGCAGCCTTTAATGCAGGCGCATCATTTACACCATCTCCGGTCATGGCAACCACTTCGCCATTTTCTATCAGGGCATTAATTACTTTAAGTTTCGCCTCGGGAAACATGCGTGCAAAAATATCAGTGTTTCTTACTTTGTCTTTTAATTCTCCCGGTGAAAGATCAACAGTTTCTTTACCTGTAAGCCACTTGTCGGTGTTACCCAGTTGAACCTGGCTGGCTATCGCAATTGCGGTTTCGGGATAATCGCCGGTAAGCATTTTTACAGATATCCCTGCGTTTTGAAATTTTTTAATAGTCTCCGTTATGCCAGCCTTTGGAGGATCCTGGAACGCCACGAGGCCTAAAAATTTCATCCCAAATTCTTCCTGTGATACCGGCCAGTTTTTTTCGTTCCAGCTTCCTTTGCCAACGCCTAGTACGCGAAAACCTTTTTTAGAATATTGTTGCAATTGCTGTTGAATTGTTTTTATTTCTTCGCCAGATAAATCACTTTGCTTCAGCAAGGCTTCCGGTGCTCCTTTAGCAGCAATGATCACATTGCCTGACTTATTACTGAAAATGTGCGTCATCATAGGTGGCTTCCCGCTTATTGGGTATTCGTGCACCTGTTCGTATTTTGTGCGTTTATCTTCCGCGGAAATTTCTTTATATAAATTGTGAATTGCTTTTTCCATAGGATCAAACGGATCAATTTCGCTGGACCACATCGCATATTCTATAAGCTCCGCCGGCAAATCGTTTGTACCTGTAACATGTAATGAAACCTTATTTATGGCATCATATACATATTCAATGCTCATTTTATTTTCAGTAAGGGTGCCTGTTTTATCAACGCAAATAACGGTAGCTGATCCTAAAGTTTCTACATACTGTGGCTGCTTTACAATAACGTTATTGCGTAATAAACGAAAAGCGCCCAATGCCATGAAGGTGGTAAATGCAACCGGGATTTCTTCCGGGAGTATACTCATAGCAAGGGTTAAGCCCTGCAAAAACGATTGCACAATATCGCGGGATTGTATATAATGATAAGAGACAACAAATAAAAAGACGATTCCGCCAATCCACACCATTATGCGCACGAAAGAATTTATCTGGATTTGAAGTGGTGTTTTTATTACATTAATTTCTTTAAGCGACAACCCAATTTTACCGAACTTAGTTTCGCTTCCAATCTCGTTAACTTTTAATATTGCGTTGCCGCTGGTTACCTGTGTTCCTCTATAAACGTTATCACTATTATCTGCACTTTTACTTACAGGCATTGATTCCCCTGTGAGAATAGATTCATTAATCGATAAATCATGAGAAGAAATAATTTCACCATCTGCAGAGATAATATCACCTTCTTCAATTACAACAATATCGCCTACTACTATTTCTTCGGTAGGTATCTTTACTTCGGTGCCATCGCGGATAACATTTGATTTGGGCGCTGATAATTTTTTCAATGCATTAATCGCATTTTCACTCCTGTATTCCTGGTACAACGAAATACCGGATACAATGAAAATAGCCACCAGCATAATAAATCCATCAGTATGTTGGCCTGCAAAAAAATAAATGAAACAGGTTACCAGCAGCAAAATAAACATAGGCTCAAAAACAATCTCTTTCAATACGTGAACGAATACACGCCTTTCGCCCGCAAGGATAATATTGTTTCCATGAATTTGTCTTGAGCTTTCTACTTCAGCATTTGACAAACCCTGTATTTTATTTTGCTTCACATTTATGATTTCGTTGGAGATTTATTTAGGAGCAATATTTATGCGCTTTTCAAAACTAATTGAGATCCGGATCGTTGGAGATGATATTAAAGTGAACAACAGGTGATATAAATCAGTACCGCTATTAATTATTGTCATTGTGGTTGTTTTGCTGGTTCCTGACATTTGTGCTTATACATATCAACTTGTATTTATCAAAAAATTTATATGAATGAGCTAATCCTTTTAAAAATTGAGGCCAGGAAATTGCTTGACCGGGTGAATCAGCATACTGAAACTTCCCCAAATGGAAAGAGGGCAATAAGTTCTCCGTGGGATGCTGTTAATCTGTACCATGAAGTTTCTTTTAAAGAGCAGGTGAAAAGCATCAGAAAAAAATTTCACAGCTTGTATTCTCAAAATAATTTGCAAAATAATTTTCATGACTGATTCATTAGCGTCACTGCTTGCCAAATATGACGTAGCAACGCCTCGTTATACAAGTTATCCCACGGTACCTTACTGGAATTTTTCCTCCATTAACAACCAGCAGTGGAAGCAATCCGTTATCAATAGTTTCAACGCAGAGAATGGCGAATTATGTATTTATATTCATTTGCCATTTTGTGAGAGTCTTTGCACTTTTTGCGCCTGTAATAAGCGAATCACAAAAAATCACAGCGTCGAAAAATTATACGTTGATACTGTTTTGAAAGAGTGGCAAATGTATCGCGGGATATTACCCGGAACGCCTGTAATAAAAGAGATTCACCTGGGCGGAGGAACGCCAACTTTTTTTAGCGCTGATAACCTGGTTTATCTTATTAGTCAAATTACCGGCACTTCAATTGTGAGAGATGATCATGAGTTTAGTATTGAAATACATCCCAATTTCACGACTGAAGATCATCTCAGAAAATTATCAGAAATCGGGTTTAACAGGATGAGCATTGGGGTACAGGATTTTGATCCGCAAATACAATTTACTATTAACAGGATACAATCCTACGAGCAAACAAAAGAAGTGTTTGACTGGGGAAGAAAGTATAATTATAAGAGCATTAATGTTGATTTAATTTATGGCCTTCCGCATCAAACTGTAAAATCTGTTGAACATACTATTGGGCTTATTAAAAAATTGATGCCTGACCGAATTGCATTTTATTCTTATGCACATGTGCCCTGGAAAAGTAAGGCACAGCGCAGATATACAGAAGGCGACCTGCCCGCCCCATCAGTGAAATGGGAAATATATAAGCGGGGAAGATTACTTCTTGAGCAGGCGGGTTTTAAAAGTATAGGTATGGATCATTTTGCTTTGCCGGAAGATCAATTGTTTATAGCGGCAGAGCAAGGGACCCTGAACAGGAATTTTATGGGTTATACCACGACAACCTCTAAGCTGATAATAGGCCTGGGAGCTTCATCTATAAGTGCAACAAAAAATGCATTTGCTCAAAATGAAAAAGTAGTTGAGGTATATGAAGAGAAAATCAATTCAGGATCGCTTCCGTTAGTTAATGGTCATTTATTAAACGATGAAGATCTTACGATTCAAAATTATATTCATGAGCTAATGTGTTTAAATAGAACAACCCTGCATAAAGAAATGCATGATGTTGATTTTATCATACATATTTATTCGAGGCTTGCCGCTATGCAAGCTGATGGCTTTATAAATTTGGAAGGCGATGTAGTGAGTGTTACTGGAAAGGGAAGATTATTTATCCGTAACATCTGCGCCGCTTTTGATGCTTATCTCTTTAAGAAAGAATTAGCAGGACAAACATTCAGCAAAGCAATTTAAAGACAAGAACCAGGAATTAATTCCTGGTTCTTTGTATAATTATTTTTTTCTTTTGTTCTCTTCTTCTAAATCAAATCACACAGCCTTTCCAAGTCTCTTTATTTTTACCATCTGGAATACAAGGTAAATGATAGTGCCCCATACGATAATAACAATAAAGTAAGCTGTAAACAGCAGCCAGAGCGGAGTTTCAAAACGTGTTGACCATAGCGTTCTTTGATCAAAGAAATTTCGTCCGGGCTTAATCGCTTTTCCCCAGCCCACGGTTTCTTCCGTTACCAGGTTGCCATATGTATCATTATCATCCACCTTTGCCACAAGAATAATATTTCCTTTCTCATCGCCGGGTATAGAATCTCTTGTAAATGCTGCGCTGGAAATTCCTGTAGAATCAGAGGTATATGTTTCATCATCACCTACTGATAAATTGCCAAGTATTCTTTTTATAGAGAGTCTCATGTCAATATCTTTTACCGGCACCCAATCAGCTCCACTTTTTCCTTTCAGCATTGCGGTCACCGTTCTCACGCCATCTTCTG
Source organism: Chitinophagales bacterium (assembly GCA_038251675.1). GTDB lineage: Bacteria > Bacteroidota > Bacteroidia > Chitinophagales > Chitinophagaceae > Ginsengibacter. The sequence goes on from JBBSBD010000001.1 coordinate 51,895, forward strand.
ATGTTGTGTCAATAGTAAGTATTGCTTTTTTTATGGTAAGATCAGCCGTCAAGACTTCCTGTGCTGTAGGCAGGTCCGATTGGGCGAGAAACGTAAATTCACTGAGTGAATCCCAGGCATTTTTAAATGATGGAGGGATGCCCATCCTGGCTTTACCATTAGATCCGGTTGTGATCTTCCCCAATAAATTGGTTGCTTCAGCTTCGTTCAGATAAATGCTTACAGGGATGTTTGTTACCGGTTCAAATTTTCTTCCCACTTTCTTTCTTGTAGTTATCTCCAGGTACGGCACCTTGTTTACGGGTAGAAAATAACTTAAGCTTAATATAGTGGGCGTGGCAACAGAGTCCTGCGCACGTAAGGCGGAAACAGATGTGCCTGACAAGAACAAAAGGACCGTAACTAATCTATACAGCCTGTGCAGTTTGATGTTCGTCAATTGTTTCATTTTGCTTGTTTAATTCATGTCGGTCTTCGAGTGTTTTATAAATTGATATTACAGGGAACACTCTTACGAAAAAAGTTATGATCAATAATGCGCCTGCCATGGAACCCATGGTGATGGCCCACTCTTCCCAACTGGGGAAATAGTGACTGAATCTTGCAGGCGAATCATATTTAGGTAAAAAAGGATGAAGCAATGTAGGCGTAACAATCAGGTATCTTTTAAACCATGCACCCACCACCACCATTACACCTATTATAAACATAGGCATTGGCCTCCTGCCTTTCTTAAATATTAGTACTAATATTGGAATAATCATACCTACAAAAATGGCAAACCAAAACATGGGTGCAAAGTCACCCGTAAAAAGACCGTTTAAATAATCCTTCTCTTCCTTTTTCATTTTAAAAGCCGGTACCAGGAATTCGTTTACATTAAAATACAGATACAATAAGGCCAGCATCACGGTTATTTTACCCATTTTATCAAAATGCATTTCAGTGATGTATTTTTCCAGCTTATATATACGGCGAAAAACATACATGGCTACGACCACTGCTCCTGCACCTACGAGGAAGGCACCTGAAACAAAGTATGCTCCGAAATTGCTGCTATCCCATCCCGGCCTGTAAGTAGTGGCAAATAGCCAGGACGTAACCGTGTGTATACAGAACGCAACGGGTATAATTACAATACAGAGTATGGTAATAGACCTGTTCCTGATCTTTTCCTGCGCCGGTGTCCCTTGCCAGAATGAAGCAAGCCATTTATATAATTTTGAAAAGGGCTTGCCTAATTTATTTCTTGCATGGATCATTATTCTTACGTCAGGGATCAACGTTATGTACAACAAAAAAAGGCTTAGAAAAAAATAGGTAGTGATTACAATTACGTCCCATAATATGGGTGATTGTAGGCGACCATGCGAAAAGAGATATACCAGCCTCTCAGGGCGGCCCATATCAACAACAATAATAAGAGCGGCAAAGGTGATATTAGATACCGCGATAATTTCGGCTATGCGTGTTAGTGGTGTTCGCCATGGTACGTTGGCCAGCCTGAAAATAGCAGTGATAAGTGATCCTACAAGGCTTACTGCAACAAAGAAAACAAAATTGGAAATATAAATACCCCACGATACATAATCACCCATATTGGTAACTATTAATCCTTCTCTTAATTGCTTGATGTAGGCAAATGCTCCGATGCAGCATACGACTATCAAAGTAGCGGTCCATATCATTCCCCTGCGTCCAAATTTTTGAGGCAATAAATCATTGGTGATTTGCTCAGGAGATAAACTTCGCAGATTTTCCATTAGTAGTTATGATTTTTGTTCAGAAGAATCCTTCTTCTCAAGTCCTTCTTCAAATTTGAAATTCCTGTTTACCGGGGGTAAGTAATAAACACTTGGCTTGGTTCCCAAATCCTCCATCAGGCGGTAGCCGGCTTTATCTCTAATCAGTTCACTGAAGCGAAAAGTTTCCGCGCCATTAGTTACAGAATCCTCGATCGCGTCACCAAAGAAAAACACACCATTCGGGCACGCGGAAACGCAATGCGGCAGCATTCCCATACGCGTCATATCCGGGCAGAAATCACATTTACCTACAGTTCCTTTTTTCTGCGGTACACTTGTTTCCGGATCGTAAGGCTGGTCGGCAATATCTGCAGGAAGTTCAGGGTCTCCCCAATTGAATACCCGCGTAGAATAGGGGCAGGCAGCCATACAAAAACGGCAGCCGATACACCTGTCGCTATCGATTAATACTATTCCATCCTGTCTCTTAAACGTGGCATCTACCGGGCATACTTTTACGCAAGGAGGTTCATCGCAATGCATACAGGTAGTGGGTTCCCAATACGGTGCGGTTTTAGCGGCATCCTGCATGGGATATACCTTTATCCAGTTCTGTGCGTCCTGTACATGGTGTGCATGATTGCAGGAAGCCTGGCAGGCCTTTACATTTTTACAACGTGAGAGATCGATTACCATCACAAATTTTTTGCCGGGTATCCCCTTTCTCGCTTCTTCATTACTTACTGCCGGCAAATGGGGAACCGGCTTTAAAAATGCTTTATCTACTTCAATAATATTTCCATCAACAGAGAGGAGTTTAACCTTTTCTCCCGAGGCTACTATATCATCTTCCGGAAAGGGTGATTTTTTAGAATTACACGAAACAGCTAAAGTGGTTAATATACCTGCGGCCAGGAATTCCCTGCGGGATTTGTCTTGATTCATTTTACAACGGTTTGATTATAGGACAGGCTTATTTTTTAATCCAGTTTTGTAATTCATCATTGGTAATTTTTTTCTTCCCGGTTGGAAGAGCAGCTATATCAACTTCTACGAGTTCTCCATTTTGAGAAAGCATTTTAACTGTATTTGTTTTTTTCTTTTTTTTGGGCAGAAAAAATCTAAAAGCCGTAAATAAAGCAGCGGTAGAAATGCCTACGCCGATAAATTTTTTTCGGCTCTGTAGTCTATTATCGTTATTCATATTTTTTAATTCTAGTAGGAAACTGTATGAATCATTTCTTCAGCGTTCTTATATAGTTGACAACACTCCACCTGTCTTCGTCATCGTGTATTTTCTTTGAGAAAGATGGCATATCGTCACGCCCTTCTGATGTTTTGTAAAAAATAGCTCCATCAGTTTGCGCCTGGAAATCAGCTTTTGAAAAATCGCCTGGCTCTGTCTTTAATTGAGCTGATTTTGTGCCATCACCCAAACCTTTTGTACCGTGACAAGATTTGCAATGCGTAGCATACAAGGCTTTCCCAGTGGCAATAGAAGCGGCGCTGGAAGCAACTTCATTTTTCATGTTTTTGGCCTTGTCGGGAACTACCCATGGTTTCTTAGGTTGGTCGTCAAATGCTTTAAAACTAATGCTGCCAAGGCCCATGGCAACTACAAACATTATTAAGATCTTTTTCATATTTCGTGTTGTTTATTTATTTATCATAAAATTAGAACGGCAGCGACGCCAAAAGAATGATGTTAATAAAGCATTTATATGATCTTAATCAGTTCAACATTCGTTAATTACTTACCAAATTCTCCTTCTTAGCAGGAATTATTTTACATTGATCAGTTGATTATTTAGGAAAATAAAATCCCAGTTCAGTGTTTACGTTTGCCATATCTACCAAAAGAGGTGCTTTTTTCATGTCAAAAACATATAATCCGCAAGCATCTTTTTTTGTATCAAGGTCTATGCAGTCCGCACTTTTATCAGTGTGTATAAACAGCAGGTACCTCACGTTCTTAATGTCGCGGATTTTAAGCCTATGGTAATATTTCCGGATATCAGCACGTGCATTTTTCATGAGATAAAAGTATTCATGCATACTTCCATCAAAAATTGCAGGATCGGTGTTTGCTTTTATTTTTTCAAGCTGGAGTGAATCAGGACTATAAAAAACAGCAACAGGGAAATCAAGTTTCAAAGAGTCACTAAAACTGCTGCCTGGTTTATTGTTGTGTATTGACTTCTGTTCAATTTTGTCCCGGGAAGATTTCGTTGGTTGAGGTGCTTCAGAACAGGAAATGATAGTTAAAAATAGTAAGCCGTAAATAAAGAAATTTAGTTTCATAGCAGAAATATTTTCCTGAATATTAAAAAGGCCCGGAAAACTTTTGCCAGGCCCTTTCAATATCGCTATTTCTCATATACAAATCTGGTTATTATCAATTGTGACTAATAGCTCCACAACCTGGTAATATTAAAGCCAATAAGAAATTGTCCTCCTTCAACTTTATTGCCGGCTGCATCTTTATACCCAAAGGGATTGTTAGTATTAAAGAGATTATTTTGCTGTGGGTTTAGCAGGGAATAATTACCCAGAAAAAATTGGAAAGCATGCCCGCTTGTATTGAACTCAATTCCAAAAGATAGATTGGGATTAGGATTACTAGTAGCGTGTTTTGTAAGTGGCTGATCATAGTTAACCATGAGAGATGTTACCTCAGTTAATTTATATCTTGCAGATACTGATACGGCGAAATGATCGAACTTCATTTTTTTAAATACGTCTTTACCAGTGCTATCATTTTTGGTATAGTAACCATCGACAGAATTTTGATGGGATACACTGGGCGCTACCTGTATAGATAATTTATCTGTAACCTTTCTTGCAACGATTAATTGGTTAAAGAATGACATCCGCTGCGATTCATATTTAAATATACTTTTATCAGCATCCTTTCTTGTGTCGTATGCCATATTACCATAGTACGTAACACTTACGGGGTATCTTCCTTTCGTTTGTTTAATGATCGCGTATTTGGCACTTCCGTCCCATAGCATTTTATTCTTTGTTATGCCTATCCCAATGTTCAAATTATTAATTGGCGCATAACTTACTCCCAGCCGAATGTTTGAGGGAGCAAAAAATCCCCAAAAATCCTGGTAGCCATTTTTAACGGTGCCAAACCTGTGCATGATATCCACCTCAAACGATCCTTTGTAAGGTACCATCACCGTTTGGTTATCGATAATCCAAATACTTTGAAAAGTATTTTTTACCGGCTTGGCCTTCACCTTTTCCACAGGTTCGTCAACTGCCGCGCTGTCCTGTGCATAAGTACTTGCCTTGAGTAAAAACAGGGATCCCGCCACGCATATAAAAAAAGGGAACAGCTGTTTTGGTATATTTATTTTTAGTTTCATTTTATTATTTTTTTGATCATCAATTATTAGGGGCTCCATTCCTTATCCAGTCATATATTTTTTGTCTATCTGTAGCAGATGGAATGTATTGTTGCATTTCACCGTTGATCATTTTATACAATATGCTTTGTTTGGGAATGTTTGTATTTACAAAATCCCCATTAACAATTGCAAGATATGAACCACCTAAAGTCATATTGGGTGCATGCCCTCCTGAAACGTGGCAACCAGATAGTGCACATTTCGAGCTTAACAATGGGGCGATGTCCGCACTAAAACTTACAGCTTGCGGCGGACCATCCGGATCAACTGCAGCATCTGGCAGGATAACATCTTTATAGCAACCGACAAGTGTAATTCCCATGGTAAAAAAAATGACACCTGCGTATATAATTATTTTTTTCATCGTAATTCATTTTTTTAATTACTTGTTGTTGAGGTTGATATTGACCTCAATATTAATTTTGTCAGAAATACTGGTGCTGGTAATACCAAAGTCCCTGCAGTTAAATTGAAAAGTTAACTGAAGGCCAAACACATCGTAGCTTGACAACACATTTGCCTGGGGAACATATTTTAATCTGCCAACGATAGATTGGGTAAGCGGAGCTGCTAATTTGCCCTGCCAGGTAAAATTTAATGTCACAATATAATCGCTGCTCAGGGGATCAAATTCTACCTTAGTACTTTTAATTCTGGCAATATTAGTTACTTCGAGGTTTTGTGTACCGGCTACTATAGCGGTGGTTCCCATGCCTGAAACATTACAACCGGCATCACGGCCCGGCTCTCCGGTGTTGGATGTGTTTATTTGTACATAACCACTTAAATAAGTTTTGGAAGGTTCATTTTCATAGAATGCCCATGAAGAATCTTTAAGTGGTTGCCCGTTGGTAACATAGTCGGTCATTTCGGCGTCTGTTACATCGTGTACGCCAAACTGGTTAAAACGACCGGTAAGTAAACCAGCAGCTCCTACATAATTGGTCGACCATAATACACTGGAGTGGGCTTTATCAACTTTCCATTGAGTTGTGTCACCAACCGTCATAGTGCCGGGAAGATGAATATGTGTGCCCCTGTTTATTACAACCCCGCCGGTAGCAGGTGGTGGAAGTAGCAGATCATTTTCATGGGTGCAACTGGCAATGTACCCATAGCCACTGATAAGTATCAGGAAAATCATCAGTGTTTTGTTGCTAAGAAGTTTCATAAAAATTATTTTTAGTTAGTGTGTTAAAATTTTAAAGCAGGTAACAAAAGATTTATCGTTTTGAATTCCCAAAAGTATCCCGGGCTACAATTAAATTGAATGAGTATCATCATTATAATGTATGATTCCAATCATAACACCAAATGATAAATCGAACGGGGATAAACCCCAGGCAAGAGAAGCTGGTCTCAAACTGGCTTCTCCAATTTCATATATTTAGAATTCGTTTTCAGCTCGTGCATTGGTAGCCTGTGAAGAATCTCCCGGGAAGAAAAAAGTTTGAACGAGCGACTTATATTTGCTGACACAAAGGTCAGGCAAATCCTTTTTAAAGAAGTTACAAGATTGTTTAAAACAACTACATAATTCACACATTTTCTTTTTGGCACAGTTTGCTTTGTATTAAGCCGGATTCTGAAGTATTGGCTGCCGGCGCCGAAAGGAATGCTAATTTGGAGGGTTAAGATCTTAAATGCTTTTTATAATTGGTAAGCAGAAAAGATAATAACAATACAAAACCAAATGCTCCCAGGTTCAATAGAAAGCTAATAGTGTATATTCTCATATCATTCCTTACCATGTTCGTTCCTGCGACAGACCCTTTCAGTTGCAAAAGAAGATCCTTAATTAAAAAGAAAAAGAAAACCAAACTATGTATCAAACTCAACATTTTCCTTTTGCTAAGTACCGGCAACCAAAACAATATTGAAAGCAGCCCCCACAGCATAAGGTAGGGTTGATGCATTAATTGCTTTAGGTTTTCAGGCGAGTAATTGAGGTATAAATTTTTTAATTGTAGTCCGAGGTATAATGTACCTACCAGGGCGTAGGCTAAAGGTAAAAGCGAAACCATCCTGGCTTTAAAATTATTCGCCGGTCTTTTATTTCCCGCGAAAAATAATATAACGGTATAGAGCAAAGAATAACCGGAAAAAAAAGCCATTAACTCCAACTGCTGCAGGTATGCAAAAAAGCTATTATCCATATGATGAAATATGTGTAAATAAATTCTAAATCTCAAATAAGAAACCTACAGTTACAAAAAGAAAAAATACAAAATTACCGGGATGAAAATAAACTTATGATTGGTTAAGTTGACGGATAAAAATTTCGAAAGAGTTGTAAAAAGATAAAAATTTTAAAAAATGCGCAGTTTACATTAGAAATTCTTCCGGAGAATAATATCCGAAGCATCACTGATGCGCAATGAAAACCGAAGTCTTATGCTGCCGGATAGTCTCTATTACAAAGCTCCTTTTAAATAACTCTGAAATGCCGGAACGGTTGAATGAACCGCTTACTAATACCGGATCCCAATGCTCAGACAACCATCCGTCAAAACCGTTTTTATCTTCGCCGGAAATTTTAGTGATAGAGAATTTTTCAAAATGAGCAGACGCAAGTTCTTCAATTAAATCCCGCCGGGGAACATCTTGTTTCTCATCTCCAAAATATACCAGCTTAGTATTCAATTTGCACAGCTCGGGAAATAAGTATGCAAATTGCTTGATTGCGTATACTGATGACTGAGAGCCATCATATGCTAAAATCACCTGTGAAGGTTGTTTAAATTTTTCCGGAACAATCATAACGGGGCACTCCGCATGATGCAATGTTTCCTTGAGGTATTCAAATGGCCCGGCACTACCGTTGGTGTAGAATACTTCGCTACCTATTATCATCATATCTGCAAAACGGCTCTCCATACTTAACAGCGAGACTGCGGTATCATACAAATCTTTATGCGTCTTGTGTTTTATATTATTTTTCTGACAGAGTTCAATAAATAGGTTTATGTTTCTTTCAACAGTTTCTTCTTCAAAATCTTCCAACACAGGAATATAAGCAGGCGCGGCAAACGCCGTGGGAAAGAAAAATATTTTCGCATAGTCCACTTCCGGTAAAAAAATTCCGGTGAGCAAGACAGGGCTTGTTTCGTTAAGCATGCTTGCTAACTTAAAAGCACCTTCCGAAAAATGGCCGCCATCAAAGGGGATGATTATTTTTTTCATGACTATTCATTTTTATTAAAATAATGTTTTTTCATTATTGAAAGTCCGTCGCAACTAATATTGTTTTCATAGATGAAGTTTTTTTCTTCAAAGATTTTTGTAACAAACTAAAACTGCTTTAGAGGTGAGCAATGAAAATTGGCTGTGGAACTGTGCTTATCAAGACATCGGCATGGCTGCGTTTAAAGAACTGAGATATTGTATTCCTGCCGTAGGCTCCCATAATTATAAAAATATTTTTCCTCTTAAAGAGGTGGTCAAACAGCTTAGTCTCACTATCGCCCGTTTCTGCTTCAAAGTAAAAATCGGTATAGTGGTAACTCAGCCATTCTTTAAGTTTGTATTTATCAGTGCCAAGCCATTCCCCTGTTGTATTCACCTGTACAATGCTTACCTTTTTATTTTTTAGTTGAGGAAAAAGATAAGCAAACTGCTTTATGGCAAATACTGAAGAGGCCGATTTATCATAAGTGAACACGATTTCGTCAACCTCGTCAAAATTCTCAGGAGCAATTACTACAGAACATTCCGCTTTTTTTAGTACCTCCCGTACAAATTCTGTGGGTGTTCCTTCATAGCTTTTATTAAATGAGGTTTCAGGATCAATAACGATCAGGTCTGCAAACCTGCTTTCTTCAATTATTTCTTTGGCAGGAACGCCGCGGTCTCTATGCACATTACCAGTCACACCCCTTGTTAAACAAGCTTCCTTAAAAAAGGAAATATTTTTCTCTACCAACCCCATTTTGGTAACGTGTTCTTCAGAGCTTTCGTCCACCTGCCAATCCACATAAGCAAGACCTTGCATTTGTTTGAGAACCGGTTTTTCCTCGCTAACGAGATTTTCAAGAAACACGCCCGTTAGCTTTGATTTGGTTAATCGCGCCAGGAAGCATGCAAAATCCAATGCATTTCTATGCGGGTTGACGGCATCAATGCCAAGTAAAATCTTCTTCATTGGCTGTATATTTCTTCAAAACTATTATCACGGTGAGCGATTTTACATGATGACCGTTAGCTAGTAGAGTGATTGTGGTCAAGCAGGGAAATTGACAACAGCATGATCCTCTTCAGAAAATAATTCAACGGAAATTTATCCAGTCCGAATCATCATCGCAATAAATTTTTTAGAATTCAACATTACGCATCTGTTCTTATGTCACATTATTATAACGACGATTTTATGTTTAGGCCTAAAATATCAGATACCTTTAAGGCTTACTAACCGCCACCAATTTTTTAAAGAGCTTGTTGCGGGGATAATTAGTAATTGTGGCGATTCCTTTTGAAATTGCCATATCAACATTTGATCTCTTACTTCCTTTTTGATTCTTCGATTGCCTTTAAAATATTGTTCAAACCCTTGAGCAACTTTTCAGATGTATCCCAGCTATAACCAATCCGCATGTATCGTGCATCTTCTTCAAACCAATGCCCCCTGCCGATATAAGTAGCATATTTTTTCAATAAGATCTCGTGAAACTTATCCGTGTCAATATCTATTTCGCTTTTTATTCTTGGGAAACACACACAACCTCCCTGGGGTTCTACCCATTCCAGCAAGTTTTGCCGGGCCATAAAATCTTTTAAAATATTGAAATTCTTTAAAATTATTTCCTTTACCGGTTCAAAGAATTGCTCTTTCTTTTGCAAATATCGAAAAGCAATTTCTTCATCAACTACTGAATTGGTAATACAAATTTGTTCTTTGGCGGCTAAAAAAGTTTCCATCAGTTGCCTGTTTTTTGACAAGATCCAACCGATACGAATACCAGGAAGCCCATACGATTTTGACATGGAAGAAATGCTAATCACACGATCCGATAAGCTTGCAGCGACCGGTAATTTTTCACCAAAAGACATGTCGCGGTAAGTTTCGTCAAGCAATAAATACGTCCCTTTTTTTTCAATCAATTCGACAATGGCTTTCAATTTTTCTTCATTAATTAAAACGCCTGTTGGATTATGAGGATAAGTTAAACTCACCAGTTTCGTTCGCTCCGTTATCAATTTATCCAATGTCTTTATATCGAGGTTAAAGTCATCTTCAAATTTTAAATTTAAAAAGGATATGTCTGCACCAATCGCTCTTGGTGTTTCAATATTGGTGGCATAGTTTGTTTTAGCTATTACAATATGGTCGTTCATATTTAAGAACGATGTCGCTATAATAAATAAAGCCGTTGCCGCGCCGGAAGTTAGTAGCACATTGTCCGCGGTAAAATTACCGTCCTGAGCAACCAATTCCCTTAGTTCAGGTTTACCTTTATGCTCACCATAAAGCAACACCAGGTCATTGATATTTATATTTAGATCACCAAATTTCTGATCCGTAAAAGAACTTTCCGAGAGGTTGCAATCAATATTTTTGTAGCCGAAACCTTCCGGTGCTTCTATTTCAATCGGCATCCTTTTGTAAAGCATTATTTTATGAGTTTGGTTATTTATGAAATTAGTTTTTAAATATCAAAGCATTTGTTTAAGCGTCTCCCAGGTGAAGCTATAGTGAATGTCGAAAAAAGTAGCAGGCCGTAATAATAAACATGCTTTTGAAATGCAAAAGCATTAATGTTATCTTTCCGGAACTAAAACAATACTGCATGAGTTCGCCCGGCCACCTAAAACGTTCTCTTGGATTATCCTTTGTAATTATATTGGTTATTGGAAATATTATTGGCTCCGGTGTTTATAAAAAAGTAGCTCCCATGGCCGCTGAGCTTCATTCGCCTGGATGGGTATTGATATGCTGGGTATTGGGAGGCATCATCAGTTTGATGGGCGCATTGAGCAATGCTGAAGTCGCAGGATTATTGGCTGATACCGGTGGAGAGTATGTTTATTATAAAAAGATATACAATAAATTTTTTGCTTTCCTTTTTGGATGGTCACTGTTTTCTATTATTCAAACAGCCGCCATCTCTTCATTATCGTATGTGTTTGCGGAATCATTAAACAGCATTATTGCATTACCTCAAATACTACCAGGCTGGAGTAACCTGAGCATCGGCGGAGTTTTTCACCCCTTCACTGATTTAAATGTAAAGATCACGGCAATTACATTAATTGTTTTGTTAACCTGGATTAATAGCAAGGGCATAAAAGCAGGTGCAGGATTTAGTACAGCACTAATGGTTTTAATTCTTTCCGGCATAGTGCTCATAATCGCATTCGGCTTCGCCAGTCCGGAATCTCATGTCAAAGGCGTGTTTGACTTAGAAACTACAGATGGATCTGCGGTAACCTTTAGTGCCATCTTCACTGCTATGCTTGCGGCCTTCTGGGCTTACCAGGGGTGGGCATCCATTGGATATATAGGGGGAGAAATAAAAAATGCTAACCGAAACCTGCCATTAGGTATTGCTATTGGGGTGTTCATTGTTATCGCAGTTTACCTGTTGGTAAATACGGCTTATCTTTCTTTAATGCCCGTTCAAAGCCTGGAACAGGTGCAAGCGGCGGGTAATAAAATTGCAGCCGTGGAAGCGGTACGTGTTTTTGGTGGTAACACCGGTGTGTTCTTAATTTCACTTCTTATTTGTATTACCACTCTGGGATGTACCAATGCCACAATTCTTGTAAGTTGCCGCCCGTATTATGCCATGGCTCAGGAAGGTATGTTTTTTAAATCCGTGGCTAAATTGAATAAAGCACAGGTGCCGGGCAATTCGCTGTTGTTTCAATGCGTGTGGGCAATCCTGTTAATTTTCTCAGGGACGTTTGACCAATTAACCGACATGATCATTTTTGCGGTGTTTATTTATTATGGCGCCACTACTTTAGGTGTATTTATATTAAGAAAAAAAATGCCCGATGCCCATCGCCCTTATAAAGTATGGGGCTACCCGGTAGTGCCTGCGATTGTAATTTTATTTTGCGTCGCCCTTTTTTTGAATACGATTGTGGCCAGGCCAAGAGAAGCTGTAATAGGCATGGTGCTTATGCTAACCGGCGTACCGCTGTATTGGTTGTTTAAAAAAAGAAAATCAAAGGAAGCAATTATTTAAATCTTCGGGTTCAAGAATTTTCTTTCACCTGAGAACAAGTGTGGATTTCGGAAATACAGGGAGAATATACAAGACTTCTGAAGTGCTTATTTTTCTTTAACGCCTTTTTTCTTCCTTAGGTTAAACTGCTCATTATATCTAATCACATCCCAATATCCTTTTTTATAACTCACCAGTATTTCACTACCGGCAGGAATATCTCTTATTGCCTGCATAAAAACCTTTCCCTTGTTTTCTATGTATTTTGCATTATTAGATAATCCCTGCATTTTGGTTATGCCTTTTGCATCGTTAACATATCTCCCCAGCGAGTCGAGTACTTCTTTTGCATCAATCACATGATTTCGGTTTATATAAAAAACATAGCCGTTAAAATCCTCCGATTGCAACACATTTTTCCAGGTAGTAATAACGCCCGTATATTCTATAATGTACTCGCCTTTCCTGATAAGAATTTTAGTGAATAATCCTTTACCTGCACGCGCTATGCCTGACCGCTTTACATGCAGATATTTTTCGTCAATCAACATTTGGTTTATGTATTAAAAGTGGAATTTCGTTGTCGCCGGGATTCTTCCGGTTACTTTTGCTGTAATAATTTCCGTTATACAATTATACATTGTCAATACAATTACAACAAATCTATTTTCAAATATTACAATCATTTAGATCATGTTTAAAATCGGTGCATTCTCCCGCTACATTTTGAAATTTGATATAGTGATCGGGGGAAATTTTTTACTAAAGATGTAATTTAGGTCTTTAAAATTTCTACTCTGTGTATAAGAATTATTTTTGCCAATGAAGTTTTCTGTTTCCGTAACCGTCCTTATTGTATTCATATTAATCCAGGGTTGTAGCGCCTCAAGGCATGCGAAGTCTTCCCCCAGCATGAAAACAGGAAAACGGCCCACGGAGGAACTGCCTGCTACCGGCAAAGTCTCACCGACAGGAAAATTGATACCTCCACGAAGTATTAATACAAAAAATACAGACCCTGTTTCTGTTGTTGATTTCGCTGAAACCCTTATTGGAACAAAGTATAAATATGGCTCTGCTATAAAAGAAAATGGATTTGATTGCTCAGGCTTCGTTACTTATGTGTTTAACCATTTCAACATATTGGTACCACGGGTTTCCAAAGATTTTACAAACGCAGGCACCCCTGTTCCCTTAAACAAAAGCAGGACAGGAGATCTGATTCTTTTTACTGGCACTGACACTACCGGGTGGATTGTGGGCCACATGGGTTTCATAACAGAAAACAATAACGGTAAAGTGAGATTCATTCACGCCTCTTCAGGTAAGTCAATTGGTGTTATCATTTCAGAATTGAGTAACTATTATGCCACAAGGCTCGTAAAAGTGATACGAGTATTCGATGAATAAGCGAACGCGACGATAAATGATTACAAAAAAGAAAACTCAAGTTGTTGCATTGCGACGCGGGAAGATTTATCGTTTTTCTTTTTATTAAATGCACTTCTTATACGATATACCGGCGTTGCCCTATCTCTCGACGCAATAATTACCTGCACTGCTCCCGCATGTGCATTGAACAGTTCGCTCACCATTTGCGGGCAATTATTGTTTTTGGAAAGATGTGATAAAAAAAGATGGCTCATAAAAGCCGGTCGGTATTTTAGAAAAAGATCGAGTGCTTCCTTGTTAGATAAATGTCCCATTCCACCTTTAATCCGCTTCTTCAGGTGATATGGATAATTACCCCGCTCCAGCATGGTGTCATCATAATTGGCCTCCAGAAAAGCAGCATGGCATTGTTTAAAATGAAAGATTACATTTTTACATGCTACGCCAATATCCGTAAATACACCCACCGTTATATTATCATAGGTAATGGTAAAACTGTGTGGATCGCATGCATCGTGAAATTTTGTAAATGGCGTTATACTGATCTCTCCTATAACAATTTTTTCGTTTGCCTTAAATTTCTGCACCAAATGTTTTTCAACGCTAAAGCCGCCATGCGACAGTGTAGCAGCAGTTGTATAAACCGGGAAATTGTGTTTTTTACTTAATACAGTTAATCCCTTTATGTGATCCGAATGCTCATGCGAAACGAATACTGCCTTTACTTTGTGAATGTGCAGGCCCAACTCCTTCATCCGTTTCTCAATTTCCCTGCACGAGATGCCGGCATCTACAAGAATGGCGTCCCTTTCATTGCCAATATAATAGCAATTGCCGTTGCTTCCTGAATTCAATGATGTTATAAATAATGACATTCAAGGCAAAGAAACAGATTTTTTATTTGAGCAATAGAGATATAACGCAATTATTTTTTGATGATACCCGACACTACATTTTTTAAAATGTGGGCCACGTGATGCATAAATATTCAATTAACAGATATATTTTTGCGCATAAACCAGACTAATTACAAACGTAAAATTTAATCAAGTGAAAAAATATCAAAACTGCAATTGCTTATTTTTTATAGTAATTCTAATAGCACTTTGTTTTCCTTATCAAAGCAAAGCTCAAAAAAAAGAGTCTGTCGATAATGGATACTATATCACCTACCCCGACAGGCTCATGCTCGATGTTTATTTGATGCAGAAATTTGCTCCTCTTACAATTTCTTCAAAGCAGGAGCAGGAACTTAATTACAGAACAACCTCGAAATTGAACTATGGAGTGGGATTCGCTTACAACGGTTTCGGCCTGAACGTCTCTTACGGGCTTTCCAACAAGGACAATGGCAAAGGGAAAACCAAAGGGCTGGACTTTCAATTTCATTTGTACCCACATAAGTGGGCTGTTGATTTATTAGGCAGTTTTCGTAAAGGATATTACCTGGATCCAAAGAAGAATAATGGCCTCAGCCAGCCAGACTTTTATGTACGTCCTGATTTACACAGAAGTATAGTCGGGCTTTCCGTTTTCAGGGTGCCCAATTCGCATAAATTTTCCTATAGAGCCGCATTCACAACGAACGACTGGCAAACAAAATCTGCCGGCTCCATCTTATTTGGCGGCGAGGCGTATTACGGTTCAATAAAAGGTGACAGCGTTATTGTTCCTGCCAGTGTGGGCAGTCTCTACGAGCAGGCGGGAATTGACAAAGTTAATTTTTTTAGCATAGGCCCGGGTTTGGGCTATGCCTATACGTTGGTAATAGCAAAAAACTTTTTTATCACCGGATCAGCGATAGGAAGTATTGATCTGAATTTTTCGACCGAAGAAAGAACGAGTAATAAAAAGAACAAAACCAGCATAATTCCCGGCGGAATATATAAAGCAGCGATTGGGTATAATAGCAGCACATGGAGCGTTAGCGCTAATATCACCGGAAATGCTTTATATGTTGGAAGTGAGTCTTCGTCCAAAGAATATTTTTTACCAACTGGAAACCTGCGCTTCATTGTTGCAAAAAAATTAGCACCACGATTACACAAATAATCAACGCCACTGGTGCAGAATAATATTTCCCGGATGCCTTATTTACGGATCGGGTTTGTTGCATTGCTTTCCCCATTACCCATCGTTCCTTTATTCACAGCAGTATCCCGGCGGATAGTTTGGTTTATGGATCGGTTGTCAATTGTAATCGACGGAGTAGACGGAAGTTTGCTTGCATTTGTTATACCAGGATAAACTGTTGTTCTGTCATTAAAATTGCCCACTTTATTACTCTCCGTTGCGCCATGGTAAATCTCCTGCTGTGGCGGCCTGTATGTATTAATTAAATGAACCTTATTTCCAGGAGCATTGTTTACCGTTCTCAGGGATTGCGATGTACCTGGTTTATCATTTCTCGTCCGAATGCTATCCTGTCCATTAGTAATAAGAACAAATAAAAGGCAGGCAATAGTTGCTATGGAGCATTTCGTTTTCATGACATTTCTTTAGGTGATTCAACACCTTACAGGCAGAGAAAATTATGCCATTATTTACCTGGTGAAGAAAGTCGTACTATAGTTGACATTATTCCACAATCCCGCGTTCCCGATAGCCATCATGAAAAAAATCACTTTAAAAACCTACTTTGTATTGCCGAAATATAAAGCGCATGAATCATAAAAAATACTCGATCCTTCTAATCATCCTGATGGGTAGTAACCTGTTCGCACAAAATAATTCAATAGATGTTCAGCATTACCGGTTCGGGATATCACTCAATGACACTACAAATATTATCAATGGAAATGCGACCATCAATTTTAAAATAAAGAAGGCCGCAAACATGGTTTATTTCGACCTCATAGGCTTTAACGATTCTACGGGTAATGGAATGAAAGTAACAAAGGTTTCAGAAAATGGAAAAGAGTTAAAATTTTCCCAGGACATCGGTCATATAAACATTTATTTCCCGGGCCGCTTACGTTTAAATGAACCAAAACATATTACCATTAGCTACTTAGGAGTGCCTGCGGATGGGCTTATTATAGACACCAATAAATTTGCACGACGCACTTTCTTTGCAGATAACTGGCCCAATCGTGCACACAACTGGATTCCCTGTAATGACCATCCTTCCGACAAAGCATCTGTTGAATTTATGGTGACTGCGCCCGACCACTACCGGGTAGTTGCAAATGGCATTCTTATTAAAGAATCAGAACTCCCGGATCACCTAAAACTTACGCATTGGAAGGAAGAGATGGTATTGCCAACTAAAGTGATGGTGATTGGAGTTGCTGATTTCGCGGTACAACTTGCGGCAACTATTAATAATATTCCAGTTACGAGTTGGGTGTTTCCGGAAAACAGGGATAGCGGATTCTCGCAATATGCAGTTGCAAAAAACATACTTCCATTTTTTATAAACTATATCGGTCCATATCCATATAAAAAACTTGCAAACGTTCAATCTAAAACAATCTTCGGTGGAATGGAAAATGCCGGCAATATTTTCTATTATCAGAATTCAGTAAAGATGGATTCAGTAACGCATGAAGATGATATAAAACTCGAAGGATTATTTGCTCATGAAGAAGCGCATCAGTGGTTTGGTGACGAGGCGTCGGAAACTGGCTGGCAGCATGTATGGCTAAGTGAAGGATTTGCTACCTATATGACACATTTATATTTTGAAAACCAATATGGAGAAGATACTCTTAAAAGCAGGATGAAGGCCGACAGAGAAATGGTAGTAGAATTTTACAAAAAACGAAAGACACCTGTTGTAGATACTACTTCGCAAAGGGCTCCCTTTGTGTTATTGAATGCTAATTCTTATCAAAAGGGTGGCTGGGTATTACACATGCTTAGAAGAAAACTGGGTGATAAGGTTTTTCAAAAAGGGATACAAGCCTATTATAAAACATATAAAGGGAACAACGCCTCCACCGAAGATTTTAGAAGAGTTATGGAACATGCAAGTAAACAAAACCTTGAAATGTTTTTCAAACAATGGCTGTATACCCCTGGCCATCCTGCGTTACAGGGAAAGTTGCATTATGATTCAAATAGAAAAATACTTGCGATTAACATCGGTCAAACTCAGGAATTCTTATTTCAATTTCCTTTACAAATAAGTATTATAGAAAATGGCAAACTGATTCTTAAAACAATGCAGATAGATAAAAGAAACACCACCGCTTACATTCCCAGCGACACAAAGCCTCAATCGGTTCAACTTGATCCCAATGCGAATTTACTATTCGAAGGCAGGTTACAGGAAGATCAATAGATTTCTATAAGGCAGTTTAAACTTATGTTTTAGGCACCGGGTAAAACTATCACTATTCGAAACCGCCTAATTGATAATTGCTAAATTCAAAGCTTGCCGTGCGAATTATGCCCTTGCTTAAATGATACCATGGACTGATTGATTCTTCATCTATATTTCGCAATACATATATAGATTGCGCGGGTGAGTATCCTTCAACTATTTTAAATACTTTTTCGCCTGCATTATCCATTGCTTCATCAACAATGATAAAGCAATGTCCGGGGCTGCCCGGAAAAATAACGACAGTTCCCACCTCAAAAATATTTTTCTTCTTCAATTCTTTTGCAAGAGAAATTGTGCTTGCATAAGTATAAACTATATCAAGATATTTTCGCAGGCTTTCATGCGTTCTGCTACAGGACAAGGCTTGAACAATCTTTATATTATTCCCGTCCGGTAAAACTTTTAGCCCTTTGCAATAGTCATCCCAAGAATAATATCGGCCACTTACAAAATGAAATCCTATTTCGGAATAGCGCTGTTGCTTGAATAAATATTCGGCACGCAGCCGCATTAAAGCATCCGCACATTGCTGCAAATCAGTTCGCCCTACATCGTAATTTACAATTGCAAAGTGCTTTTCCTGGTAAGAAACAGGCTTACCTTTATAGTCAAGAACGGGGCCGCTAGTTAGCGGGAGATGCTGCAAAAAATATTGCCAGCTTTGTTCGTCAAATTTTTTAGAAGAAACAATTTCCTGTCGTGGCTGAGGGTCAGTTTTTATCCGCCAGTTCGAAGAGCTCTCACAACTAAGAAGAATGGAAATAAACGGGATTAAAAAAAATATTCTCATCTGTAATTTTCCTATCAGATACAGATGAGCTTTTATTCCATAAGTTTTGCCGGGCTTTCTGCGAACTATTTTACGCCTTTTTTCTTCCCGTTACCAAGCCACAGCAGCGAGTTAATGATAAATTGATTTTGAATTTCGCTGCTGAATGTAGATGATAATTCCATGACGGGAGTATTTTCCCCGGAAGTAAATTTTCTTTCATAGTCCATATCATTGTGGCCCATATTTGTATAAATCATTTTATACTTCGTATTGGTCCACGCTATTGGATAATAGCCGCTGTGCCAAATTTCATAAGGCTTCGGGCCGGTACCGAGCGGAAAGCTAGAAGAGTCAACAGACAGAAGAATTTTGATATTTTTATTCTGGCGTATATCTTTTTCCCAGCTATACCATTCGCTTGGCGCAGATTTAATTGTAGCAGGAAAATTTTTTGTTACCGGATGCCTGCGATCTTCTACCCGCAAAATGGCAGAGACGGGCCTCCAGCTATTTCCTTTGTACTGCCCCACCCCCATAAAATCATTGTGGTACCAATCCCAGTTTTGCGGATAGGCAGAAGGCGTTAATGCAAAGCCTGCGAAATGAAATCCCATAAATGCACCGCCATTTTCCATGTACTTTTGAAATGCCTCACGTTGATCTGTTGAATCAGGACGTGTATCTAAAAAAAGTACGACCTGGTATTTTGATAAAAAGCTTTCATTCAAATTATTCCAGTTGTTAGTAGAATCGTATGTGAAATGATTTTTTGAAGCCACTGAATCAAACCACATATTTGCTTCGTGCACAAAACTTATATGAGCAAGGTCATTTTTTGCAGTGTAAAAAGCAATTACATGAAACGTCGGGTTACTTTTCTGCGCCCCCACAACATTTGCAAAAATTAATTGTATAAAAATTATTGAAGTGAGCAGTTTCATTATTAATATTTGTACAATTATCTAAAGGGCATCTCTAATAATCCGATTTTTAGACTAACGTTTTTCTGTCAGTTAATTTTTGATGCAATTTGATTTAATATTTTTTATTGTGTTTATACTTTTGGGGTTTTGATGGCTTTTTTATTTTTTCTTTGCCCTTTTTTCAGCCATGGGCACACTTATTTCATCACTTCTTTAATTCTATATTTAA
>JBBSBD010000002.1:0-67929 GCA_038251675.1 Chitinophagales bacterium
AACAGACTGGACAAAAAAACTGGACGAGATAGTAGAAAAGGCGCCTGACTGGGATATTGCCTTTTTGGTAGGCGTGCCTGCGTGGGTACAACTATGCATGGAGAAGGTGATTGAAAGATATGATCTAAAAAATATTCATGAAATATGGCCAAATCTTGCGTTTTATGTGCATGGAGGTGTGGCGCTGGAGCCATATAAAAAGGGATTCAACCGGTTACTCGGTAAACCGATCACCTTTATAGAGACATACCTTGCCAGTGAAGGGTTTTTAGCGTACCAAAACCGCCAGGATGCCAGGGGAATGAGGCTGGCGATAAATAACAATATTTTTTTCGAGTTTGTTCCTTTTGATTATAAGAATTTTGATATGGAAGGAAATATGGTGGAGAATCCCGAAGTATTAATGATACATGAGGTAGAGCTAAACAAAAATTACGCATTATTGATAAGTACTAATGCCGGTACATGGCGGTATCTTATTGGCGATACGATACAGTTTGTGGACCTTGAAAAGTGCGAGATCGTGATAACCGGTCGTACCAAACACTTCCTCAGTCTTGTGGGCGAGCATCTTAGCGTAGATAATATGAATAAAGCTATCAACCTGGTAAGTGAGGAGCTTAATATTTCAATCGGTGAGTTTACCGTGGCAGGGGTTCCTTATGGAAACTTCTTTGCCCATCACTGGTTTATTGCTACTGACGATAAAGTGAATTCAGAAACGTTGAGAATTATGATTGATGAAAAGCTTAAAGAGCTGAATGATGACTATGAAGTAGAAAGAAAGCATGCCCTTAAAAAAATATTTGTTGATGTGCTCAGTGAAGATACATTCATGAATTTTATGAAAATAAAAGGCAAGGTGGGCGGACAGCATAAGTTCCCAAGAGTGCTTAAAGGAAAAACGCTGGAAGACTGGCAGAAATATTTAAAGGGAGCTAAAGTTTAATTTATTATCATAACGTAAGTGGTTTGTAAAGTACTTCGCCTTAATTTGTGGCTTTTACTACCTTCTTGTTCACCTAAATTATTTTCCTAAAGCATGGCAGATGTTCTTGAAGCAATACTCAAAGGCTTTGCAATGGGCTTGCTACTGGTAATTTCTGTAGGCCCCGTAATTTTTACGATAATAAAGCAAAGCATAAACAATGGAAAAGAAGGTGGGTTTAGTTTTATCATTGGTGTTTGGACCAGTGATTTTTTACTAGTTTTATTAAGTAATGTTTTCTCTGAATTGATTTCCCAACTTATGGATTTTAAAAAACCTATAGGCATAGTTGGCAGCTTTTTTCTTATAGGTATGGGTGTATACTACTTGTTTTTTAAAAGGGTAAAACTGCATCCCGAGGATATTTCTTTACCGCCATTAAAAGCAAGTGATCACGCTAAAATTGCCTTGCAGGGATTTTTATTAAACACACTTAACCCTGCAGTAATGGCCTTTTGGCTTACCGCTGCTACCGCCATAGCAGTGACACATACGGTGCGGGAACGCATAATTATTTTTGCTACAGCACTTCTTTTAAATATGACTGCAGATATAGCAAAGGTCACTCTTGCAGGCAAATTAAGATCTAAACTGACGATAAGAAATATCAGGCTTATTAATAAGGCCTCGGGCCTTATCTTACTTATTTTTGGAACTATACTGCTTGTTGGTGCCCTATTTTTAATGAAAAAAATATAGTGCTTAATGAAGCACCTTTTTATTTTTGTAGCTTATACTTTCTGCCTGTTTTCCAGCGCAGCACAATCATCGGATATACTTGCGTTAAAAAAAAATGGACGAACGATCAAAACATTCTTTCCAGGAAATGAAATAAATGTGACGACCACATCCGGGTATTATGATGCTTACATTACCTCCATCAATCGTGATACCGTTTTTCTTATTCAATACGATGTGAGGCAAAGACCTTCTAATTTTGGAGTTTATTTCCTGGACACGGTCGCGGTTTATCACTATGGTATTGACTACAGGCAAATAACAGCACTGAACAAGGATCATAATAAAAAATTTAATTGGGCCGGTTCCGGAGGTGCTTTGTTTGGCGGGGGAGTTCTTTTAACAACGGTTGGCTTAGGCACATGGATTTTTGCAAAACCAAATACAAGATATTATGCAAGTCCTTACCTTGTGGGTAGCGCCGCATTCCTTGCCGGCGTCGGTTACCTTTTGATTAAGTCAGGGAGTAAGGGGTTACAAATAGGAAAAAAATATACACTGCAATACGTGCGTGTGAACTAAAAAATATGTACTGTTGAGTAAAAACAAAAAAGCAAAAAACATAACAAAAGTATCTAAAATTGCCAGGTTGATACTTAAGGTTTTTCTCTACAGTTTTCTTTTTTCCTTATTCTATATTCTATTTTGTAAGTGGATCAATCCCCCCATAACTATCACTCAATTTGGCAGCCTGCTGCAGGGCAATGGCCTTCATCGGGATTATGTAAATATGGATGAAATGAATAGCAGCATCAAGCTTGCAGTGCTTTCGGGCGAAGACCAGCTTTTTCCTGATCATAATGGTTTTGATTTCAAAAGCATTCAAAAGGCGATGAAGCACAATCAAAAAAGCAAATCATTGCGCGGTGCAAGTACAATAAGCCAGCAGGTTGCCAAAAATGTTTTCCTGTGGCAACACGGGGGATACTTCCGCAAGGGCCTTGAAGTGTATTTTACATTTATGATTGAAAAAGTATGGAGCAAAAAAAGAATACTGGAAATGTATCTTAATGTCGCTGAAATGGGCACGGGTATTTTCGGTGCAGAGGCGGCAGCCCAACATTATTTTCATAAACCGGCAAAAAACTTGTCGTGGAAAGAAGCGGCGCTCATTGCTTCCTGCCTTCCTAACCCAAAGGTATATACCATACAACCGCTGTCTAAACGTGTAGCCTATCGTTATCCATGGATTCTTCGCCAAATGAATAACCTGCAAAAGGATCCGGATATTCAGGACCTATTAAAGTAATGTATCCGGGTGTAAATGATCAGGTATTTTCTTTAATAAATTTTATCGCTTTTTCAAGCCTTTCACCATAATTACCCTTAATATCAACCCACGGTAGATTTTGGTTTACCAACAGGTCTTTATAATAGTAATATAGTTTTTCCCTTACGTTCAGATCGGGATATTCTCTTAATTCATCTTTCACCCAATCAATATCAGTGCCGCAGAGAATGTAACCTGTATATTGCCTTTCTGCTATGCGGTTCAATACCCAATTATGGCACCTGTTAAATACATATTCGCACCATACCTTCATCACGTACATGTCTGTGTCAATAAAAAGAACAGGTGTTTGCCGATTGTTGAGAAGTGAATGACTTTTTGTTTTCAGCTTATCCAGCGAGCATTCCTCTAATTTAATTTGCCCTTTTGCGACAGTAAGCAGATCATCAAAAGAATAATCAGTGCCATTTTTTAAGAGATATTCCCTGGCATACTCGGGTACCCATAAAGTCTTAAAATGTGCTGCAAGCTTGTTGCACAGTGTGGTTTTGCCGGTAGATTCCGGCCCGATAATGACAAATTTTTTTATTGCTTCCACTCAGATGTCGGTTCTTTTTCAACAATATATTTATTCGCTCTTCTTATCCATTCATATAAGCCCCAAAATGCCATTACTAAAAGAATCGCATAATATACGCTGGTAAATACATAATGTTTTATGAAATATAAAGGTATGGATGCAATATTAGTTGCTATCCACCAATACCAGCTCTCCACTTTTTTGCGGGCCATAAGCCACATGGCAGTAAACGCGGTCGAACTTGCGAAAGCATCGGCCCACGGAATAGCACCCGGAGCAAAATCTTTTTTTAGGTAAGTTAGTGCGCTAAAAATAGCGATATAGAACGCCGTAAAAAACAAGATTTCCTGGATCCATTCCTTTTTATTGGACCAGGTGATCACGACAACATGCTCCTTTTGCTTATTCTTTTTTGCCCATAATATCCAGCCATATATGCTCATGATTGTGTAATACAGATTAACGGAGGCTTCCCCAAACAGACTACCTCTTATGCTTATATAGACATAAGGCACAGTGTTAGCAAGTCCTATGGGATAAACGAGAATATTTTCCTTGCGGCTATACCATACGCTTGCTATACCAAAAAAAACTGCAACATATTCCAGCAATGAGGTATGCTGAATATCGATAATAAATTGCTGATAGATTTCTGTAATACTCAAATAGGAAAGTTCAATTTCAAAAATAGGTTAGAAATCATGAAGAATATAATAAACAGGAATATTGACCGATCTATTAAAAAGAAAAAGCATCTCTTTCGAAATGCTTACTATTTTTTTACCCTGCCCAACCTTAGAAAATTTAGAAGAGTTTTCTATTCCGCTTCAGCCACTACTTCCTTTACTTCGGGTATCATGCGTTTCATCATGCCTTCTATGCCGGCTTTTAAAGTAATCATTGAAGACGGGCAGCCGCTGCAACTTCCCTGTAACATCAGGTTTACTTTCCCATCTTCGTAGCTTCTGAATTGAATCGCGCCACCATCCATTTCTACAGCAGGTTTCACATAATTTTCCAGTAGCTCTTTTATGCGCTTTACCACATCATCATCGTCAGCACTTACCACGTTGCTACTCTCGGATTTCATTGCTGCAACCTCGTCTTCATTCACGACTGGCTTACCTTCTTCCAGGTATTCTTTCAAAAATTGCTTTATTGATGGAATCACATCCTGCCAATCTTCTGTATCGCCGGTTTTAGTAAGCGTTACAAAATTGCTAGCTATAAAAATTGATTTAATAAAAGGAAATGTGAATAGTTGCATAGCAAGTGGTGATACTGACGCGCCTTTTTCATCCTGGAAGTCAATGCTCTTTCCGGGGTATAAGAGCTTGTTGGCAACAAATTTCATTGTTTCCGGGTTTGGAGTCATTTCTGTGTAAATGCTTATTACCGGGTTACCTGTTTTAATCATATTATAAAAAATTAAGAGTACAAATTTACTAAGAATAAATTTTAAAGTCTTTTACATTCTGTTAAGCTAAAAGAGTCTTTACGGGATTTTTCCATTTTCGCAAACCTTACACTGATTTAGCGAGATACTGTTGCGCCATAGTATTATCTATACGAATATCTTAATCTACAATTCTCAATTTTGCATAATTGAGCATGATTTTTTTCTCGCCATTGTGTTCAAATTTTACCGTTGCTACCGGGTTGTGAGCAGCTCCTTCCATTTTAACAACCTCTCCAAAACCAAATTTTTGATGTTCAATCCTTTGTCCTTCCATTAAGTCCCTTGTGTCGCTAGGCATAAACCCCGGGGAAGGGACATGTTCTTTTATTTTCACTATCGGATTTGAAACTATATAGGATGGCTTACTGGCTACAGTTGAGGCCTTTTGGCCGGATGAATCTCTTTTTCCACCACTATATCCATTTCCCTGTTGCCTTTCAAAAGGATTCCAAAGGTTGCTTTGATTGTTACGCATGTTACCAGATGCATACGCCTTGTCAAGCCTTTCCTCGGGAAGTTCATCAATAAACCTGCTGGGCTCGTTTTGCGTAAGATTTCCAAAACGATAACGAGTATTTGCATACGTGAGCCACAGTAATTTTTTTGCCCTGGTAATTGCCACATAGAAAAGACGGCGTTCTTCTTCAAGCTCTTCGCGTGTATTTATTGACATAGCGTTCGGGAAAAGCGTTTCTTCGAGGCCACCCACAAACACAACCGGGAATTCAAGGCCCTTGGCAGCATGAATTGTCATCAGCTTAACTACATCACTTTCACCTTTATCATCATCCGCATCTGTAAGGAGGGTAATCTGCTGAAGATAGCTTCCAAGGCTTTTGTCGAGCAGCTCGCCATCCTCAGTAGGAGTCTCTGTGAATTCCTTTATGGAGTTGAGTAATTCCTGGATGTTTTCATATCGGGCGAGTCCTTCTGTTGTTTTGTCGTTGAACAATTCTTTAACAATACCAGTGTGTTTTCCCACAAGAATTGAAAGATCGTAGGCATTTTTTTTCTCAAGTTCACTTTGAAACATTTTTATGGTAATTACAAAGTTTCTCAATGCTTCAAGGGTATTAGCCCGGTAACCAAATTCAGCGGCCCGCTCAATTACATTCCACATGGAAATGTTATTCTCATTTGCATAAAGGACCGCTTTTTCTATAGTTGTTTTACCAATTCCCCTGGCAGGAAAATTAATAATTCTTTTCAACGCCTCTTCGTCTCCCGGATTCAAAATAACCCGCAAATAACTTAAAAAATCCTTTATCTCCTTTCTCTGGTAAAAACTAATACCTCCGTAAATGCGGTAGGCGATATTCATGCGCCTAAGGCTTTCCTCAAAACTCCGGCTTTGTGCGTTGGTGCGATATAAAATAGCTATATCGCTATTGAGAAAATGGTTTCTAAGCTTTTGCTCCTGGATAGCATCGGCCACATATTTGCCCTCGTCATTGTCAGTCGCTGTGCGAACTAATTTTATCTTCTCACCTTCACCATTACTGGTCCATAGCTTTTTGGGGAGTTGTCCCTTATTATTAGCTATTACATTATTTGCAACATGAAGTATACTTTGAGAGCTGCGATAATTTTGTTCCAGCATTACAATTTTTACTTCATCATAATCTTTTTGAAATTGTAAGATATTTTCGATGGTTGCTCCCCGAAAACTATAAATGCTTTGAGCATCATCACCAACTACTGCCACATTCTCATGCATGGCACCAAGCAGTTTTATTATCTGGTACTGGGAGGTATTGGTATCCTGGTACTCATCGATCATTATATATTTGAATTTTCGCTGGTATTTACTCAGGCTTTCAGGATGGGTGCTCAGCAACAGGTAAAATTTGAGAAGTAAGTCATCAAAATCCATTGCGCCGTTTTTAAAACAACGCTTGCAATATGCATCATAGATTTGCCCGGTCATAGGCCTGTTAGCCCGCATATCTTCCTGCTGTAATCCATAATCACTTATATACTCTCCGGGAGTGATTAGCGCATTCTTAGCGCCGGAAATTCTATTGTAAATAGTATTCGGCTTATAATGTTTATCATCAAGCCCTAATTCATTTACTACGGTTTTTACGACACTTTTAGCATCATCAGTATCATAGATGGTAAAGTTGCGTGGATAACCAAGTTTATCCGCTTCTGCACGGAGTATTCTCGCAAATACCGAATGAAAAGTGCCAATGTATAAATTTCTTGCTTCGTTATTTCCTAATATTTTTTCAACCCTTTCTTTCATTTCTGCGGCAGCCTTATTGGTAAAGGTGAGTGCCAGGATATTAAACGCATCTACGCCGGTAGCCAACAGATGTGCGATCCTGGTGGTAAGTACCTTTGTTTTACCACTGCCTGCTCCTGCCACTATCATTATTGGACCATCGCGGTGCAGCACGGCTTCTTTCTGCGGTTCATTCAATCCTTGTAAGTAATTCTGCATGCAGCAAAGTTACAGAAAGCGAAAAGGTTTATGGAAGGATAAAATCGCAAAATGCATTTTTATAAAACAATCAAGTGTACAAATTACCGAAGGCAATTCATGTATTTAGATTGTTGTATTATTTTAGAAAAAAATCAAAAACTTCTAAGAAGTTGCTCTCCGCTCATACCGATTTTGACAAACATAAGATGGCCGTTTTAAAATAAATAAAAACGCTCTCAATTGGTGATAACATTACTTCGGAATCGTATTATAATGTTTCAGCTATTGTGTTAACTTAATATTAACGAAACCCTTTCCTGCACAGCATTACCTCTGATAATAATCCACTGTATTTCTCTCTGTGTTACGCATAATTTTATCACATATTACGTAACCATCAAAATTAAAAAGTCATGAAAAAGATTCTTGTTATTTGCCTTATCGCAATCTTCTCAACTGCCGCAGCCTCTGCAGCCCCTGTAAATGAAAAAGTCTTAAAAGTTTTTGCGACTTCATTCCCGGAAGTACAGCAAACAACCTGGTATAATTATGATACTTACTATTCGGTATATTTTAAAAATGCAGATGATACAAAATGCAGAATTGACTATGACCTGCAGGGCAATATAATGTCTACCACCCGCTATTATTCTGCTGAAGACCTGTCACCTTTTATAAGGGGAAAAGTAAACGAAAAATATCCCGGTAAAAAGATATTTGGGGTAACAGAAGTATCCTCCACATCTGAAATGACCTACCATATCGTTTTGGAAGATGAAAAAAACTGGTATAACATTAAATCGGATGCTACCGGCTCCATTAGCCTTGAAAAGAAGATGAATAAGTACGAAAAGTAAATTCGATATTACTTATTTCAAAAGCAATTTGGAAATCTTTCTTTTTCCAGGTTGCTTTTATTATGAGAAAGCTACCTGTCAAAAAATCTTCTTTGCCAAAAAATTCATGCAATATTTTTTATTGTGCTGTCGTTATATTTTTATAATATCTTTTTTATGAATACCAACCATAGTACTTCGCCCAACCGGCTAAATAATTTTTTCAGACATTTTCTGTCGAAACTTACACAAAACCCTGAGTTCTACAACATCAAGTACTATACAAAATCCAGGGGCAGGATACGTAGGCACCAAAATACCTGGTAAAAGAAAAAGAAATACGATAGCAAGGGAAGAGAGATTATTCGGAAAATACTGAGAAAGAAAGAGGGTTCATGCTATTGTGAAAGCGCGAAAAGTCAATTTTCTTTAATAATTCGATAACCTCAAAAACCATGTTATGAAAAATCCAGTTTACCCCCGCAAAACATTCTTATCCCTTTTTTTCAGCAATTTTTCAAAAGGCTTTTTCTCCCTTTTTGAATCAGGAAATAAAAAGGACTTTCAAAGATTGAAAGATTTTATTACTACCGAATAATTTAACTGAAAAGATATTCCACATCTTCTTTGCTAAGGCTTTTAACAAAGGTCTGGTCATCGGCAATTAACTCTTTGGCAAGGATGCGTTTTCGTTCCTGAAGTTGCAAAATTTTATCTTCGATTGTATCCTTGCATATCATTCTGTACGCAAATATATTTTTCGTTTGCCCGATGCGGTGAGTACGGTCGATCGCCTGTTGTTCCACAGCCGGATTCCACCACGGATCAACAATATAAACATAGTCGGCTGCTGTTAAATTAAGGCCGACGCCACCTGCCTTCAAAGAAATCAGGAAAACCCTGCAGTCATCATTGTTTTGAAAATTTTGAATAGCTTTTTCCCGTTCATGCGGTGGCGTACTTCCATCGAAGTATTCGAAGTGTATATTATTTTCTACCAGCTTTTCTTTTATCAAAGCGAGCATTCCAAGAAATTGCGAAAATATAAGCGCCTTGTGTTCCCCGATATTTTCCGTTATTTCTCTTGTAAGTTCGTCCAGCTTTATAGAATGATTGGGATACTTTTCTTCGTCGTTTAGTATGGCGGGGCTATCACATATTTGTCTAAGCTTCATAAGTCCCTGCAATATGGTGAGCTGAGATTTATTAATTCCCTGACCTTCAATTGCACCCAAAATTTTATCGCGATACGCGCCTCTATATGCTTCGTAAACTTTACGCTGTTCATCTTCCATTTCACAAAACAAAATGGTTTCTGTTTTATCGGGGAGATCCTTTGCAACTTGTTCTTTGGTTCTTCTTAGTATAAAGGGATATAGCAGTTTTCGCAAATGATCCTTTTGCTCCTGCTCGCCTAGTTTATCAATCGGTGTTGAGAATTCATTTCTAAAAAACTCTACAGATCCTAACAGCCCGGGATTTAAAAAATTCATTTGGGCATAAATATCGAATGTATTGTTTTGAAGAGGTGTTCCGCTCATGCACAGCCTGTTTTTCGAAGTAAGCAAACATGCCGCCTTTGTTACTTTTGAAGCGGGATTTTTTATGGCCTGGGATTCATCAAGGATCACATAATCAAATAATACCTTCATGAAAAATTGTATGTCGCTCCTCAATGTCCCATAGGTTGTGATAATGATATTGTGTTTCTCAAAATCCTTTGGATCCCTGGTGCGCATGCTGCCATGATGAATTCCCCAGGTAAGCGACGGGGTGAATTTCCGGATTTCATTTTCCCAATTGTATATAAGCGTTGTAGGGCATACGACCAAAGCTTTTAATGAGCCTTCCTGCTGCGCGTAACGGCTCATCATGCTAAGAGCCTGCACTGTTTTACCCAAGCCCATATCATCTGCTAAAATGCCACCCCAGCCAACGTCATTCAAATAATTAAGCCAATGGTAGCCAGAAATCTGATACGGACGTAAACGATTTTGCAATTCCTCCGGAACATCTACCTCCGGAATATTTTTGTAGTTTCTTAAGCGTTCATATTTCTCGTCCAGTTCAAACGAAAGTTCTGTTTCGTCACGTTTATCGTAAAGATCATCAATCACACTAAGGTGAAACCGGGAAAGTCTTAACTTATTTTCTCTTCCGTCACCAACTTTAAACAACAAGGAATATTTATTGATCCATTCATCAGGCAGAATTCCTAATGAACCATCGTTCAACTGAACGAATGATTGCTTATTTGCAAGTGCTTTCTTAATTTCTGAAATACCAATACGCTGTTCTCCAAAAGTAAGCTCGACCTTCGCATCGAACCAATCTAAGCCGCTGCTAAGGTGTATTTTAGTAGCGGGCTTAGAAGTATTAAACCTGAAATTTTTCAAAGCCTCAAAACCAAAAACCGGAATCTTCATTTCCTTCATCACATCGACAAACAAAAAAAACCAGTTGTTTTTCAAAACATCTGCCCCTTTTAAAACGAGGTTGCTTCCTTCGTATGTAACAAACTGGGAATGCAGTCCTGAAAGCTTATTAATAAAATTTTGTTCTGCTTCCTTATTTCTCACAACCATCATTATCTTATCGCCATCAGGAACTATAATAGTTTCTTTGGAGCCTGGCTTAACAGCAAAATTTTTGTAACTGAAAGTGGGTTGAAACATAAGATAATCGCCCTTCTCTACCAGCATCACTGTTATATCAGGATCACCTTCCTTAGTTTCCCGGATCAATGTTTTATCGAAGGAAACATCAAAATTTTGCGTTAGCGGCATGATAACATCTTTAAGAAATGCTGGCCACTCCTTTGGAGGAACCTGGAGCTGGTTTCTAAATTTCTCAATTACGAGGCTTTCTTCAGGAGTGTTCCAAAGAAAAAGTTCGTTGTCGTGCATAAATATCAATGAACCATTCCATTTATTATCTGAAGCTTTTAAAATCTCATTTTCTATTACTACAAAACATTCAAGTTTATAAGCATTCTCCCCGGCCGATACCTTAAACTGAATGACCGGCTTTATTGGGCTTGTGTAAACTTGTTCAAGATTTTCTGTAATAAATTTTTTCCCTGCAGGGAGGAATAAATAATGCCTCGCTTCTTCTCCTGAAAGAAATATTTTTTTAATCTTAGGGTGAAGAAATTCCGTTATCAACATTTTCGTTTCTTCCGGCAATTCTTCGTTCTCCTGGTGGATAATATTTTCCCAAAAACCGCTAAACGGCGAGTTCCTGTTTAAATATTTATTTATCTCGGGCTGTTGAAGTTTTCGTGCCTGCTGTAAAATATATTTATCCAACTCTGAAAAAGAATCGGTATTAATAAATTTGGTAAGGTCAAGTTTTTCTGCTCTGCCAATAACTTTTTGCCTATCCTCATCAATTTCTGCCTGAACAATATCAACATTGAAAAATGGATAAGCTATTTCATTAAAGTTAAACACAATGGCCATTTGTTTCCGAACCGGTGCAACAACAGTTTCACTTTCCGCTATTTCCTTTTGCGGTATGAATGGTCTTGCACTTACGGGAGAAACAATTCTCTTAATTGTTTGATCCAATACTTTAAGGTATGGCTTGCCTTCTTTATAAATAAATTCAAACTTACCCGTAAGGTCCTCATCAAGGCTATACCCGTAACCTTCTAAAAGTTTATTCTTTTCCTTATCCCAATTTCTTATCGAGTCAAAATAATTGGGGCCATGGGCATGTAGTAATTGAAGAAAAAGGATTGCTTTATGCTTACAAATTATGTGTTCGGTCTCATCGCATTGGCAGGATGTATCAAAATTGCGCTCCTCGTTTTTCTGAATTAAAAGCCTGTACTCCTTATTCTCCAATTCCAGCACGGCTTCCACTTTCTCATTGGACGCTTGTATAATATTTGCTTTATTTACCCGAAAAATTTCCTCTGCCTCGTCATACAGTTCCTGGCCCATAAGCATACGCATATACTTAAGATCTATTTGCTTCATTTTAACCACCGTATGCTTTTGGTTATATGAAGTGTTCTGATCTGCTGCTAGTAAATTTTTATCTACAAGATCTTGTAACTGGAAAAGGGCTGCCGCTTCGTGCCGGCATATATCCCCAAGATTATAGGGGCAAGTACACCTTATCAAAATCGTTTTTGGATCAGCGTATTTTTGAACATTTACTTTGTAAAATGTTGTATAACTATCATCCTTTACCCGAAAATTGACGGAGGGCATAAGATCATCATGATCCATAAGTTCAACGTAACCAAATGCATGAATTTTTTTTCCACGGCGGATCACTTCATCAGTTCCGGCATTATAGATGTACTTAATAAGATGCGGTAAAGCCAAAGAGTTTTTGTTTTTCTATGTTTGCTCCCTGTTTGTTTTACAGAGCTTTCTGTTGAAAAAAGGGCAATTTGCAAAAGTAAAGAAAAATTAAGTGTGCAGAAATTTATGAAGTGACTTTTATACTGAAACATACTTTTCATCCTGCAATTAACCTTCCCCCATCATACAGGCAAAGAACATTGGCATTATCTTCTGTGAGGCAAAACCTGATGTCCTCTTCGAGCCCGAAGTTCATGAGCCTGTGATAATGACTGGCATCTTTCAGTTTCATAAAATCAAAAAGATCCTCTTTAGCCAGCAGGTACATGGATTCAGAAATTTGGCATGCATCACAATTTTGATAAAACCTGCCATTAACCCGGTTAACAATTGCTCCTGCAAGTAACGTATCTTCTATATTGACGCGATCTTTCCAGCCAGCACAAGCCAGTATAATGTTTTTGTTCTGGCTTATTAGATAATCGCACGTTGAGGAAATATTACAAAAAGATGCTGTAAGAATGCCCCGAGCACCTTCGGAGAGCGCCATATGCAAGAGTTTTGTTCCATTTGTAGTTGTGAGCACTAAAGTTTTTCCCTTGATGAATTCAGGAGTATATTGGAGGGGTGAATTCCCGTAGGTTAACCCTTCTGCTATTTTGCCATCTCTTTCGCCAGCGGTAATCACATCCATTTGCTTCCCGAGTCTAATACAATCAGCTACACTGTCCACGGGAATAATACTTTTGGCGCCATTGTATAAAGCAGATGCGATTGTAGAGGTTGCTCTCAAAACATCGATAATTACAACTATACTGCTGCTTACGTCATACAATTGCAATAGCGAAGGGGAAAGTGAAGTTGTTATAGTTGGCTGGTTGTTGCTTTTGGTCATTGATCTGTCTTTAAAAAACTCATTTTTACTTTTGTTATTCAAATGGCATTTTTACAATCCTGGCTCTAAGCAATTTGTCTCTAACCTTCACATAAACCTCCGTATCAATTTTTGAAAAGTTAGTAACAACGTATCCCATCGCTATGGCTTTATTTAAGGAAGGAGATTGGGTTCCGCTGGTAACTCTTCCAATAGTTTCACCGTCACCATCTTTTATTTCGTAATCATGGCGGGGAATTCCCCTTTCTAACATTTCAATCCCTACTAATTTCTTTGAAACGCCGTTAATTTTCTGTTCTTCAAAAATATCTTTTGCTATAAAATCTTTTGAAAATTTAGTAATCCAACCAAGACTTGCCTCTAAGGGAGAAGAGGTATCATCTATGTCGTTTCCGTAAAGGCAGTACCCCATTTCGAGCCGCAATGTATCTCTTGCAGCAAGGCCAATTGGCTTGAGTCCCCTGGGTGCGCCTTCTTCAAAAATCTTATTCCAAATTATATTGGCTGCATCATTTTTGTCTTCAAAATAAATTTCAACACCACCCGAACCTGTATAGCCCGTGGCACTTATCAGCACATTATCAATTCCGGCAAATGTCCCTTTTACAAATGTGTAATACTTCAGGTTCATAATATCAATTTCCGTGAGTGGCTGCAAAATCTTTGTGGCATTGGGGCCTTGTATTGCAAGAAGGCAGGTCTTTTCAGAAATGTTGTGCATTTCAACATTATCTTCATTATGCTTCTTTATCCACTCCCAATCTTTCTCAATATTAGAAGCATTGACAACAAGCATGTAAACTTCATTTTCTTCTATACAATAAACAATGAGGTCATCAACAATTCCGCCGTTATCATTTGGGAAACAACTGTATTGCGCTTTACCTGCCGTGAGTTTAGAAGCATCATTGCTTGTAATTCTTTGTATAAGCGAAAGTGCTTTGTCTCCTTTCAAAATAAATTCTCCCATGTGGCTTACATCGAAAATGCCGGCGTTCTTACGAACAGCAGCATGCTCATCGTTGATACCCGTGTAACTAATTGGCATATTATAACCCGCAAATTCGGCCATCTTTGCTCCAAGATCAATATGCTTTTGCGTAAAGGGAGTATGTTTCATATCTGTTTTTAAAGTTTGCAAATTTAGACGAAATAGATTTATAGATTTTGATATCTAAAAAAAACTGGTGACCAACATATATAGCAGCAGGTCCAAAAAGCCAACGCCACATAAACGAAGAAGGCCCCATGCATTTGCATGAAGCCTTTCATTATTCAACTTCAACCGAAAAATAATACATCCCATTAAATGTGCATAACGAAGCTATAATCCTGTTTGCCATTTCTTATGTAAGCTTGTCCTGGATTGTCGCTATCTAGTTTTTCAATTTTTTGTTCCAGCTTTTCTTTTGCCTCTCTTAGAGAATCTTTCATCTTATTAATTTGTTTTTGTTTTAAGTCCCTTAAAGAATCCACTGAGCTCTGTATTTTTTGCATTTCCTTTTCCTTTATCATCCTTAGTGAATCTACTTTGTTGTGTGGATCGTACCGGTAATTTTCCGGTTCTCCATCCGGTTGATAATTTCTTCTGCTATCCTGCTGGGAACGCCAGTCGTTATTTCTATTATAATCATTGGCAGGAATTCCGCTTAAAGTATATAACCCATTTTCCTGCATTATATATTCTACACCGTATTGAAAATCATAATCATCATCATCCCAGTTATACCAATTATCATCATTAAACCATGGGCCGCGCACTCTTATGTTACGATTATAATCAAGGCTCTTATTTATTTTAATGTGCTTTCCTACCGGTACATATATAATGATCATTACGCTTTGATTCCTGAATTTATTAGTGTTATTAATCGCAATGGCCTTATCTATCATCAATAAAGAATCTCTTTGAAAAACATTGTAATTGATAAGGGAAGCCAGGGTATCTGCATTCCGCCTGCTATTACCATTACACATTTTTATCACACCTACCTGAAAGCTATCTGTTGAAGATTTTTCAATTCTTAATCTCACATTACCAATGTAGGCCGTATCATCATCAAAAGTTGCAAAAGGTTCAAGCCTGAACCATGTGTTGGTTCTGTTATACCGATTATTGGTAACGGAATTTACCTCGAGGCTTTGGATTCCGGGATTGTCCATTGTTATCTTTTCTTCATTGGCTGAACTCGTTCTTCTGAAATCCTGTCCCACTGAAACAAGTAATGATATGAAACATATTAGACCTAAGAACCAAAGACCTAAAAAGGAATAACGAATGATACGGTTGCGGCTTTTTACCCTTGCAATTCTTCTTATTATGAAAGTAATGATGCCAATTACGGGTACTCCAATAAAAAATATAAGTGTACCCCATGCCAGTAAACTTTGCCATCCTTCATTAAGCACAAAATTCTTTAATGGAAATAGGCCAATAGATACCACTGCCAGCGAAAACAGGGCAACAATTAATGACAAGGCAATGCAACCCAATATGAAGTATGCAAATATTTTGAATAAAGTGACAATAATATTTCCAAGAGTTCCACTGGTACGTCTAGCTGCATGAGATACGTCCTGACCTATTTCCCCCCCTCTTTGTTTTGCCATAGAGCCAACTTCCTGGCCCATTTTACTTACTCTTTCCTGTACACCTTTCATTTCCTGCACCACAGAATTCTTAATGGAATTAAGGTCAACCTTCTCTCCTTTCATCTCCAGTTTTTCGGAAGTAGTGGTTGCCTCCGGAATTACCAGCCATAATATTATATAGATTATAAATGTACCGGGGCTAAATGAAAAACTTAAAAAGTTTGGGAAAGTAAGCGGGCCTATATGCCCCCACCGGAAAAAGAAAGATAGAAAAGGAATTAAGAAAAAAGCTCTCGGTATCCAGGGGTTCACACTAAAATAACTTCCTATTCCGCTACATACACCCCCAAGTATCTTATTGTCAGGATTTCTATAAAGCCTTTTACGAACTCCATTTACCAGTATGTTGCTTCCGGGTACGAAGATCCAAAGAAGAATATATGCCAGAAAACCTATACCGGAGACGATAAATAAAACCCTCACAATTACCGGGTCAATGCCAAGGTAAGCAGCGATACCACTACAAACACCACCTAAAATTTTATTGTTTTCATCGCGGTACAGTCTTTTGCCCTTTTCACCAAACCTTGTAAACTGAAATTTTTCACCTTGTGTTTCCTTTTCTTCTTTAGAAGATTTTTCGCCGCCCTCAGCCTCTTCAAAATCTGCCGGACGGCCGATGTTTTTAAAAATTACATTAACATCATCATCTGTAATACAAGTAGATCCACTTTTAAGTCTTTCCTGGAAAAGCTCGCTAATCCGGCTTTCGATATCATTTATGATCTCATCGCGGCCTTCCTCCTCCGCAAAATATTTACGAAGGCTTTCTATATACTGCTGTAGCAATTCATAAGAAGTTTCCTCGATGGGAACTACGATACCCTGGAAATTTATATTAATTACTTTTTTCATGACTAATTCTATTTATTAATTTGTTGAAGTTGATTTTTGGGTTTAGTTGTTTTTACCGGTTATTGCATCTACAGCATTAGCAAGTTCGAGCCAGGTTGTTTCAAGTTCCTGGTAAAAGGCTGCACCCTTATCAGTAAGAGAAAAATATTTTCTTGGAGGCCCGCTATTGCTTTCAACCCACCTGTAGGTAAGAAACTCAGCGTTTTTTAATCTCGTTAATAATGGATAAAGCGTTCCTTCCAGAATGTTGAGATTAGCAGCTTTCATCTTATCAATAATATCACTGGGATAAGCCTCGCCTAATTTTATGATAGACAAAATGCAAAATTCCAATACTCCCTTTCGCATTTGGCTTGCTGTATTATCAATGTTCATATTTTGATGTTTTTTCTGTAGAAATTTTCATTATTTGCTTTTCTGATAACAAAGGTATACTAAATTATAATACTATGCAATACATAATACCTGTTTTTTTACGGTAGTTGTTTATGGACGCTTCTGGTCTTTATCTACAACAAAGGCTGATAAAGGGTTTCAGGGGCAAAAAATTAAATAAAAAAATTTTGAGATTTTTATAAGCGGTTCTTTGAAAGGAAGGGCGGAGAGACTTTTGGGATAAATAACTATCGTAGTTTTGGTGCAATGTTTTAAAGAAATAGTTACCATGCGATGGTATTAACGAACTTTTAAACCATTTTCGGAAAAGGAAAACGTCTTATTATTAAAATAAAAAAAATGAAGAAAATTTTATATTCCTTAATAATATTGTTTTTTCTGTTCGCGTCGTGCCGCAGTAGCAGAAACTCTATTGCCAATACGCAAGAGGATATTGCACTATTAGCAGCTATAAAAAAACTCGATAAAAATCCTGGTGATACCAGCCTGCAAAATAATCTTAGTGCATTCTACGAGGATGCTACTAAAGTTCACCTGGATAATATTGATGTTTATGGGACACTTACCAGCCCCGATAAGTGGGAGAAAATCATTAATGAATACCAGGTTTTGCAACATTTATCCGGAGTAATTAATAGTTCTGCTAACGCAAAAAAGTTCTTAAAAACGACTACTTATGATGCAAAAATTGCAGTAGTAAAAGAAAATGCCGCAGCTAATTATTACGAGATTGGAATGAACTATCTCAACAACGGCGATAAAGAATCTTCACGGGACGCCTATTATGCTTTCAAAAAATCACAGGAGTTTGTTCCCGGCTATAAAGACGCGAGCAGGCAAATGAATAATGCTTATCAAAACAGTATTGTTAACGTAATTATCAACCCGGTAACCGATAACTCATTCTATTATAATAACGCTGGCTGGAACAATTTTGGAAATAGCTTCAACAATGATCTTTTGCAACGAAGCCTTGTACGAGACCTTGGCGGAGATTATACCAAAAATGCTATGGCCCGTTTCTATACTGATTGGGAGGCCCGAAGCGCCGATATAAATCCAGATTTATTTGTAGATCTTACCTGGGTAAATCTTGAGGTACCCCAACCTTACACATCGCAATATTCAAGGAATGTGAGCAAGCAAATTGAAACGGGGAAAGATACTTCCGGCCACGTACTTCGTGAAACTGTCAGAGCTACATTGTACATTACTAAAAAATATTTTACTGCTACCGGAGATCTTGAAAGCCGTATAACTGGTGCGGCCACGCGAAATATTGTTGATTCGAAAAGATATACAGCTCAATTTAACTGGGAGCATGAATACGCCATATATAAAGGAGACTCAAGGGCTTTAAGTGGCAACGATCTTGCTTTGATCAACAACAGGAATTTTCAAGTACCAAATAAGCAGGATATCCTTAATGAGCTTTATCAAAGAATATATCCGCAGGTTAAGAATGGAATTTATAACGCTGTGAAATGGTAACTGGGTGCGCTTTTAATTAAAAATATTATACACCGCAAAGCTCATAATATAAGCAAGGCCCGTCATGTAAACGAGTTGAATTGCGGGCCATTTCCAGCTTCTCGTTTCACGCTTTACCACAGCCAAAGTACTCATGCACTGCATGGCTAAAACATAAAATATCAATAGAGAAAGGCCGGTGGCAAGATCATAAACTTTGGACCCATCGGGACGTGTAGCGGCATTCATTTTTTGCCGTAAAGTTGCGTTATCCTCGTCCCTGTCTTCACCCACACTATATAATGTAGCCATTGTGCCTACAAATACTTCACGGGCTGCAAACGATGTTATTAATGCAATGCCAATTTTCCAGTCATAACCAAGAGGCCTGATCACGGGTTCAATCACTTTACCTAAAATACCAGCATATGAGTTTTGAAGTAATTCAGTTTTCTTTATTTTGTTAAGCTCTTTACTTTGCGCCGGGTTCTTTTCAGCAAGAAGCTCATATTTTGAAGAAATATTTTCCATTCTTTGGGGTGGGCCGTACGTGCTCAATACCCAAAGTAGTAAACTTATGACCATGATCACTTTACCGGCATCATACACGAAAACCTTTGCTTTCTCTACCATGGTATAAAACATATTTTTCCACCGCGGGCCACGATAAACAGGTAGCTCAAGTATAAAAAAGCTTTTCTCTTTACTCTTAATAAACCATTTCATTACGTAAGCTGAAATCAAAGCCATTACTGTTCCCAAAAAATACATTAGCATCATAACTACGCCTTGCAAGCCTATGAAGCCAAAAATAAATTTATTGGGAACCACTAAAGCAATGAGTATAGTATATACCGGCAAACGTGCACTACAGCTCATTAGCGGAGTACACATGATCGTAAGTAATCTTTCTTTTTTATTTTCAATATTCCGGGCGCTCATTATTGCCGGCACGGCACAAGCAAGCCCGCTTATCATTGGCATCACACTTTTTCCATTTAAACCAGCTTTTCGCATAACCTTATCTGTAAGAAAGCTAATACGTGCCATATACCCGGTATCTTCGAGAAACGTTATCAGGCCGAATAAGATCATTATCTGGGGAACAAATACCAGGATACCACTTAAGCCGGCAAGCACACCGTTGATTAAAAGATTACTGAGCCAACCTTCCTTTAATACCTGCCCAAGCCATCCTCCAAGTTCTGCAAAGACCCATTCTATAGCATTCATGGGATACTGCGCAATTAAAAAAATACTTTGGAAGAGTAAAAAAAGTACGGCTAGCAAAATGACATATCCCCACGTTCTGTGCAGTAAAATATTATCAAGTTTCTGGGTAAATAAAGCTTTCTGCAGCGGGTCCGCTTCTACCACGGTTTGCTGCATTATAGCTTTTATTTTCCCATACCGCTGTAGAATCTCTTCTGCTTGTGTTTTTGTAGGATTGAATTTTGTTTCAACTTCTATATTTTCAATCGCCTCCTGTATCTGGTCATCCAATGAGAAGCTTTCGTGATTGATTAAATAATGTATCGCCCGATAATCACTAATTTCTGGAAATATTTTTTGCAACTTGTCTATCGCTTCAGGGGCCAAAAACTTGCTTTTAAAAAACTCCCGTTCGGAAATACGTCCTACATTCTCCGAGGTATCTTGCAGTGCTTTATTTAATTGGACAATTCCTTTATTTTTCCTTGGGTTTACCGGTATTACAAGAACACCTAACTCCCTTTCGAGGCCTGCTACATCTACCTGGATATTTTTGTTTCTTGCGATATCCATCATAGTGAGTGCCACAACCACAGGTCTTTTAAGATCAATAACCTGTGAACAAAAAAGAAGGTTGCGCTTTAAATTAGATGCATCAGCCACCAATACAATTATGTCAACTTTCGCATTTGCATCGTCATCAATCAACACTTTGTAAGAAACCCATTCATCAGCCCGTTTAGGATAAAGGCTGTACATCCCCGGCAGGTCAATAATTTTCGCCGTAAACCCTTCAGATATTTTGCTTGTGCCCGTTTTTTTATCTACCGTTACACCAGGGAAATTTCCAACTTTCTGATTTAACCCCGTAAGAGAATTAAATAACGAGCTCTTACCACTATTCGGATTACCTACAAGAGCTATGTTCAACTGTTTTTTCAAATGCTTATCTAATATGTGTAAATTTAGATCGATCAGGGTTTTTGTCTTTACGATTTAAGAAAACACGCCGCTTTATTATGTTATAAATTTTCAGTCGCAGAAAGAAGTGGCCTTTTGATAAAAACCAACAATGCAGGAAGTAAAAGTGTGTTTTCCTATTAAATAGATTTAACATCTATATCGCCCCTGATTTATTCATAGTAAATTTGCAAAAAATTCACCTTAATGAAGAATGCTTTATTGATTGTTTTGTTTTATTGCCAGGCAGCTTCCGGGCAAAGATTGAAAAAGTCTGATAGGATAATTGTTGAAAATCTCAAATCAGAAATCAGCTTTCTCGCTAGTGATCGCCTTGAAGGAAGAAGAACCGGAACAACCGGAGAAAAGCTGGCTTATGAATATTTATCTCAGCAATTTAAAAATATCAATCTATCACCTAAAGGAGAAGATAATAGCTATCTACAGGCTTTCGAAATAAACGAAGGAAAAGAGGTTTTACCTGCAAGCCATCTCATAATAAACGGAACCTCACTGTCTCTTAATGACGAATATTTCCCTTTCATTTTTAGTGCGAATGGTTCGGTAAAAGCAAATGCTTCGCCAGCCCTTCTTGAAAAAGGAAGCCCATGGTTTTGGGACATTAAGGAAACTTTGGAAAAGAGCTCAAAAAATCCACACTTTGATCTTGAAGAGGCGATTAAAAATAAAGTAATTGAATTTGCGAAAAAAGGAGCTTCTGCTGTTATCGTTTATAATAGTGATAAAAAAGATGATGATTTAAAATTTGATGGAAAAGAAAAAACAGAACCTGTAAGTATTCCTGTGTTATTTCTTACAAAAACCAGCGGAAAGATATATTTAGATGACGCTACCGATAATATTAACATTAACATTGTGGTTGAGATAGGAAATAAAAAAAGACAAGGCCACAATGTCATAGGCTACATTGATAACGGCGCCGCCACCACGATAATTATTGGGGCACATTATGATCACCTGGGGCATGGCGAGGATCACAATTCTCTTTGGACAGGAGCGCCGGCAATTCACAACGGTGCTGATGACAATGCCAGCGGAACTGCCTCGGTTATTGAACTCGCAAAAATGCTGCAAAAGTCTAAACTTAAAAATAACAATTACCTTTTTATTTGTTTTTCGGGAGAAGAGCTTGGCCTGTATGGATCGAAATATTTTACCGAACATCCAACCATAGATCTTAGCTCGGCAAATTATATGATTAATTCGGATATGATTGGAAGGCTAAATGATACAACGCGTACTCTTACTGTCGGTGGCTTTGGAACATCGCCCTCATGGAACAAAGTAGTTGCGGTGAAATCAAAATATCTTACTATAAAACTCGATTCAAGCGGAATAGGCCCAAGTGATCATACTTCCTTTTATCTGAAAAATATCCCCGTCTTATTTTTTTTTACAGGTATTCATAAAGATTACCACAAACCTTCGGATGATATTGAAAAGATAAATTTCACAGGCGAATTGCAGGTTTTAAAATACATATACGAAATTATAGACGAAGCTAATGGCCTCGGTAAAATTACTTTTGCCAAAACAAGAGAGCCAAAGATGGGCGCTTCCAGGTTTACGGTAAGTCTCGGTATAATGCCGGACTATACTTTTAATGGCAAGGGGGTAAGAGCAGATGGAATTATTGATGGTAAAATCGCTCAAAAAGCGGGCATAGAAACAGGAGACATTATTATAAAACTCGGAGATTATTCTTTTTCCGATATCTATTCCTACATGGATGCCTTGAGCAAATTCAAAAAAGGAGATGCCACAAAAGTTACTATACTGAGGGGAAAGAATGAAAAAACTTTTGACATTGTTTTTTAATTGAATTATTTTCTGCGATGATGAAGCTGCGCATAGATAATAGTGTAATGGTAGATGAGTTTTTTGCAAACACACGTTTGCTCGGTATCGTAGCGCCTATAGAACATTACCGCTTTTGCTGGCATCTCAATCAAATATTAAATTTCAATTTCAGGATTAATAATAATATTGAAATTCAGCTCAATAAAAAGGAAAGAAAATATTTTTTCCCGATTTATGAATACGGAGAATTATCCGGAACTATAAAGCACTATTTATATAATAATGAGGACGACGGAGAATATTTACTTCCTGAATTCAGGCATCTTGATTTTTTATGGCTTATAAAAGATGATATTATGCACGATGAAGAAATTAATATTCTTATCAGTTCCATAAGAACAATACCCGCCGTGCAATTAATTACTGAAATGACAAATGAGAAAATAAAAAACAAGCAACATCTTATTTTTTAATTTTAAAAAAGAAAAAAAATGTGGGAGGAAAAAAATAATAAGCTTTATAAAAAATTTGAGTTTAAGGATTTTTCAGAGGCGTTTGCTTTTATGACAAGAGTGGCTCTTGCAGCA
The DNA here is from genome assembly GCA_038251675.1 of Chitinophagales bacterium. Classification (GTDB taxonomy): domain Bacteria; phylum Bacteroidota; class Bacteroidia; order Chitinophagales; family Chitinophagaceae; genus Ginsengibacter. Next base: position 23,425 of record JBBSBD010000002.1, read on the forward strand.
GAAAAAATGGATCATCACCCTAAATGGATAAACGAATACAACAAAGTTGAGGTATGGCTCTCAACACATGATGCCGGAGATGTTGTCACTGAAAAAGATCATAAACTCGCAGGGAAGATTGATAAGTTTTAAGGCGATAGCCAGAGCCTATGGAGTACCCTTTTTGAATTCGTAAGCTTTCCACATTCCATAAGCAGATGTAAGCATCCACGCAAATTCAAGGATAATAAATGGCACATAATGTATAAGATAAGATGCCACTGTTGCGAGCCCACTTCCGATAAAATTTATAAGGAAGTATATTATTCCATTTTTAGGAATTTTATTTGAAAGGTTTAATACAAAGGCCAATAGTAACAGTCCTACGCCAATACTTCCAACCCAATCACTAAAGTTCATTTTAATTTATTACAGTTATTACTTTCTTCTTCTTCTGCATTAATACACCCACAGGTTTTGTAAATTTGATAAGGTCGTGTTTGGTCATTAAATCTTTTACCTCGGAAACAGCAGAAGGATCAACAGCAATGAGTAAGCCTCCGCTCGTTTGAGGATCCGCTAAAATTGTTTTTTCAAATTCTTCAATTACCCCGATTTTTTTACCATAGCTATCCCAGTTTCTATTTGTTCCGCCTGGCACGCTTTTTTTATCTACATAATTTTTTATGTCATTAATTATAAGCGGAACATTATTAAAATAAACCTGTGCACTTAATCCGCTTCCTTCAGCCATTTCAACCAGGTGGCCTAAGAAGCCGAAGCCTGTAACATCTGTCATCGCATGAACGCCTTCGATTGTACCTAATGATTCGCCAATCTTATTTAATTGCATCATTTGCGCGGCAGCGATTCCTTTATGTTCAGGTTTTAATATTCCTTTCTTTTCTGCGGTAGTTAAAATACCAACACCAAGTGGCTTGGTTAAAAAAAGAATATCTCCTTCTTTGGCCGTATTATTTTGCTTAATATTCCTGATAGGTACAAATCCATTAACTGCAAGCCCGAATATTGGTTCGGGACTATCAATACTATGGCCACCTGCTAAAGAGATTCCCGCCTCCATGCAAATACTGCGGCTGCCTTCAATAACTTTTTGTGCTACTTCCGGAGGAATAGTATTAACAGGCCATCCTAAAATCGCGATCGCAAGAACAGGTTTACCTCCCATTGCATACACATCACTGATTGCATTTGCTGAAGCAATGCGTCCAAAATCAAAAGGGTCATCTACAATGGGCATAAAAAAATCAGTAGTAGAAATCAACGCGATGCCATTACCCATGTCATATACTGCAGCATCATCTTTAGAATGATTACCCACAATTAAATTTTTATTATCCGGAATTGCGAGGTTGCTTTGTAGAATTTGATCTAAAACCTGCGGTGAAATTTTACAACCGCAGCCGGCACCGTGAGAATATTGAGTTAGTTTTATTTCCTGTCCTTCTTTGGTTATAACATCCATGCTTAATTGTCTTCTGAAAAAATTATTGTTTCTTTTTTCGCTTTAATATAATTGCGGAATTTTTTTGTAAGTCTCCTGTAAACCTAATCTCAAAGATATCCTCTCCATCATGAATTACAAGCAACCCGGTATTAGGAGGAATACTTCCAAGATTTTCAGCATACATAATTAATGTAATTGAATCTCCCATTTCAGGTGTAAGGTAAATAGTTTTGTTTATTGCCCTCGACATTAAACCCTGGCGTGGCATAATTACTTTTCCGTTTAATAAAACGCTAACCGTATCCCCATCTATCTCTCCATTATCAAAGAGACTGAGAACAAGGCTATCCTGTTTTATTTCGACACTTTTTATCATTTCTATTTTTCGTATGGCCACATCTGCTGCAGCTTGCGGAATGACTGGTTTTATGATATTTAATTTCAGACTATTTTCGTTTCGCAGGATCGGGTCTGTATTCATAGCAGCTACTGTTCTGATACTCGTCGGTTGACTTGTTGAGTAAGAGGTGCCATTAGTTTTCGGTTCGGTTTTCCAGGCAATTGTTTGTTTAGGCGCTTCAGAATTACTATCTATTATTTTATTATTTGTCCGGATATCGTTTTTATTGGAGGTTGATGTTTCGAGGATGGCGACATCTGCCGCCGTGATATTCGCATGTTTTTCTCCCTGGGAAGCAATCTCTTTTGGTGAAGTTTTCTTTACGGCATTATCGTTTTCGATTTTCTCTTTCGGATCTTGTTTGGCAGATTCTTCTCCCGAATTTTTGGTTGTAGCAGAACTATAAGCCACCGCTTCCTTTTCAGTCTTGGCTATTTGATCGTTGGCCTTAACGGGAATTAAATCAGGGCTGTTGGAAACTGTCATGCTCGTGGTTGATGGGGACGTAGGGAAAGACAGCGTTCTTACAAGGCCTAATTTTTGCAATTTTGGAATTATCGAACTTTTTTCTGCTTCTCTTTTCTTTTCAAGAAAAATCTTGCCAGTCAACTTTTTATATATTCTCGTTTGATTGGTTTCAAAGGATCCACTCAAAACGAGTGCACTATCATTTTGCGACAGAACTAAATCGCTAAATGTTTTTACGCCTTTCGCGGGAGGTGCTGAGTAGTTGTTATCAATTAGCTTATCATCTTCTACCAAAAAATTATCGTTGGCTCTTTTTATCTTAACTGATTTCACACCAATATTTTCGGTGCTGTCAATAATAAAAATTGTGTGGGAATAGCCGCTTAGCTTTCCTTCATATTCACTTATTGCAAGCTCATATTTTAGATATTGTTTCGTCGTGTCGTTGTATAATGTACCAGTCCAAACGCCGGTAATATCTTGAGCAAAGGACTGCAGGGGGAATAAAAAAAAGATGAGTAGCCATTTCATAGTTAAAGGATTTTGCCTGCCTGCTTATTTGTTATTTAACTAAGCTTTCCGGCATTCCTTATATCAACGGTTTTACAGGGTATTTTATTTAGAACCGCTTCAACATTTTCCCTCTTCAATAATGCATTTGCATAAAGCTTATCATAATAGTTCAGCAAAATTGAAAAGCATTCCCTGGTATTATTTTCCAGCAAATAATTAATAGCTCTTTTTGTTTCAAGCCCGCCCAATCTTTTTTGAATTTTCATAACGGAGTTTACCAACTCTTTTTTATCAAAAGCTCCATAAGTGGAAATAATATAATTAAGTCTTTCTTCGAATGGAATATCTAAAAAATATAACTGGCTTTGCCGCATATTATTCCAGAGCGTTCCAGGTATACCAACGGTACCGATATGCCTGCTTTCGTCTTCAAGCCAGATTTTGAACTTGTAATTGTTCTTCTTCTCATTTTCATCGTCACTATTGTAATCGGGCTTTGATTTTTTAAATAGTTCTACTGCAAGGATATTTTCAAACATCTCCTGGCTAGGTTGTGATTGCTCTCCGATGCTTCCAAAAGCTGAACCTTTATGATTTGCGAGTCTTTCGAGATCAATAACTTTTTCTCCATTTTTCTGCATTTCATGCAAAATCAAAGTCTTTCCGGAGCCTGTATAACCGCCAAGTATGTTTAAGTCATATTTTTTTTCAAATTGATGAAGAGCCCAGTTTCTAAATGCTTTGTAACCACCCTTTAAAGTAAATACTTTAAAGCCGTAAAGATCAAGAAGCCAAGCCACAGATCTGCTGCGCATTCCTCCGCGCCAGCAATGAATTAAAATTCTGTTATCATTCGAAGCGGTATTTATTTTTTTATTAGCTATTTCTTCGGCGTCAGTTATCATACTTTTCATTCGCTCCGAAAAATAATCCAGGCCAATCTTAACTGCAACCTGCCTGCTCTGTTGTTTATAGGCTGTTCCAATAATCTTTCTTTGCTCATCGGTAAATAAGGGAAAAGAAAATGCCGGAGGAATGTGCGCATGCAAAAATTCTCCCGGGCTCCTAACATCCAGTACGGGCCTTTCTTCTGCAAGGTTTAAAAAATCCTCAATATCAAGTTGCTCAATAGGCATTAAAGCGAATTATGTATTCAAAAAAGCCACTGCTTTTGGACAGTGGCTTGCAATTTTTTCGTGAATATTTATCTAAACTTATCCATTCATTGACGTAAGAAATTCCATATTATCTTTGGTGCCTTTCATATTTTTCATCAAAGTATTAATAGCTTCCTCGGGGTTCATATCAGCCATGTGATTTCTCAATACCCACATGCGTTGCAATACCTCTTTATCAAGTAACAAATCATCGCGCCTAGTGGATGAAGCCACAATATCAATTGCAGGGAAAATTCTGCGATTCGATAAGCGTCTATCCAACTGAAGTTCCATGTTTCCTGTTCCCTTGAATTCCTCAAAGATCACCTCATCCATTTTACTTCCCGTATCGACCAATGCAGTTGCGATAATTGTAAGCGAACCGCCAAATTCAATCTTCCTGGCTGCTCCAAAAAACTGCTTTGGTTTTTGCATGGCATTTGCTTCGACACCACCTGATAAAACCTTACCACTTGCAGGGGCAACCGTGTTATGAGCTCGTGCCAGTCGTGTTATGCTATCCAATAAAATCACAACATCATGCCCGCACTCAACTAATCTTTTAGCCTTTTGCAAAGCCATAGTACTCACTTTCACATGTTTTTCCGCAGGTTCATCAAAAGTGGAAGCTATTACCTCTGCCTTTACGCTCCGCTCCATATCCGTAACCTCTTCGGGCCTTTCATCTACCAGTACAATCATTAAATAGCATTCAGGATGATTAGCAGCGATCGCATTGGCTATTTCTTTCAGCAGCATCGTTTTACCCGTTTTAGGCTGGGCAACAATAAGTCCTCTTTGTCCTTTTCCTATCGGTGTAAACAAGTCAATTATTCTTGTAGAAAGATTAGTAGGGGTTAAGAATAAATTAAGCTTTTCGAATGGAAATAGCGGAGTAAGGTAGTCAAAAGGCACCCGGTCTCTTACTTCATCAGGGCCCTTTCCATTTATGGTCTCAACCTTTAAAAGTGCGAAATATTTTTCGCCTTCTTTTGGCGGCCTTACGGAACCGTAAACTGTGTCTCCTGTTTTCAGCCCGAATAATTTTATTTGAGATGGAGATACATAAATGTCATCAGGAGAGGACAGATAATTGTAATCACTGCTTCTTAAAAATCCATACCCGTCCGGCATCATTTCCAGAACACCTTCGGCCAATATAACGCCATCAAATTCAATATTGAAAGCTGGTTCCTTTTTTTGTGGGTATTGTTTTTGCTGATTTTGATATCCATTATTTATAATCGGTTCTGCGATATCTTCATCATCTTCATCATTTAATAAGTCTACAAGTCCGGGCGCAATAGATTTTGGATCTGACGGCATTTGCTCATCGATAGACTTTTTCTCTTTTTCTTCAGTATCCTCATCTTTATTTTTCTTTGGAGCTTTTTTCTTATCGTCAGCTTTTTTAGGCTTAATATCTTTCTGCGGGGTTTCAGCCACTTCTTGCTTAACAGAACTGTCATCAGATGTTTTCGCTATTCGCTTCCGCGGCTTTTTTTCAACATCTGTATCCTTGGTATCCTTCTTTTCTGTGCTCATTGATGTTTGTTTGTCAAGAATTTGATAAATCAACTCTTGTTTTTCTAATTTTTTTGCATTGGAAATCTCTTGCTGTTCTGCTATATCGAGCAGCTCCGGAACGAGCATATCGTTCAGTTGTAAAATGTCGTACATAAAAGGACGTGTAGATTAATAATCAAAACAATCTTGAAATTGTAAACTCTAAATTTTTGATGATTTATATGGAATGGATTCTATTAAAAGAGAGACATCAGAAAAGGAGAACCAGTCAGCTTTCTTTTGCAATGATACACCAATTTTATAATACTTGAAAATTTTTCTAAGCCTACTTTCTTTTTTTGCCGCAATATCAGTCTATAAAGCCTGCGTTTTAACAGGAATATTAGAAATACGATTCCGACTATTATCTCTCCTTTATATTTGCATTCATAGATTATATATATGTTTAGCGATAGAAAAAAAATCAAGAAAATATTAGAAAGTGATTTGATCAACTATCCAACAACCGTCATGGGTTGGGTAAGAACGTTTCGCAACAACCAGTTTATTGCGTTAAATGATGGAAGTACCAATAATAATTTACAAATAGTTCTCGAATTGGGCCGTTTTGATGAAAGCCTGCTAAAAAGATTGACGACCGGGGCCGCAATAAAGGTTAAAGGTGAAATCATTTCCTCGCTGGGAAAGGGACAAAAAGTTGAGTTAAAAGCTGAAACAATTGAAATACTTGGGGATAGCGACGCTGAAAAATTTCCCTTACAGCCCAAAAAACACAGCCTTGAATTTCTGAGAGAAATTGCCTATATGCGTTTTCGAACAAGCACCTTTGGTTCTGTTTTTCGTATAAGGCATTCAATGGCATTTGCCGTTCACAAATTTTTTAATGATAAAGGCTTTGTCTATCTACATACTCCAATAATTACCGCTTCTGATGCCGAAGGAGCAGGGGAAACTTTTCATGTAACCAGCCTGGATCTTGAAAATCCTTCAAGAAATGAAGACGGGTCTGTGAATTACAAAGATGATTTCTTTGGAAGGGAGACCAACCTGACCGTAAGCGGACAACTTGAGGCAGAACTTGGAGCGCTGGCCTTAGGTGATGTTTACACTTTCGGCCCAACTTTCCGGGCCGAAAATTCTAATACAGCACGCCATCTCGCGGAATTCTGGATGATTGAACCCGAAATGGCCTTTTACGACCTTGAAGATGATATGAACCTCGCAGAAGAGTTCATAAAATATGTTATAGGATATGCATTAGAAAATAACAGGGACGATCTTAATTTTTTGGCTTCCCGCCTTGCTGATGAAGAAAAGCAAAAGCCTCAAAATGAGCGAAGCGAAATGGGGTTGATAGAAAAACTCGAATTTGTGGTTGACAGTAAATTCGAAAGGCTTACCTACACAGAGGCAATTGATATTTTAAAGGAAAGTAGTCCCAATAAAAAAAAGAAATTTCAATATTTAATTGATCGATGGGGTGTTGATCTGCAAAGCGAGCATGAGCGTTACCTGGTTGAAAAGCATTTTAAAAAGCCGGTGATTTTAATTAACTATCCTAAGGAAATTAAGGCTTTTTACATGAGGCAAAACGATGATGGTAGAACCGTTGCTGCAATGGATATACTTGCGCCAGGCATTGGCGAAATTGTGGGAGGTTCTCAACGAGAGGAAAGGCTCGATAAATTAGAACAACGAATGAAAGAAATGAACATACCATCAGAGGATTTATATTGGTATCTGGATACGCGCAGGTTTGGAACCTGCCCTCATGCTGGTTTTGGGCTTGGCTTCGAAAGGTTGATACAATTTGTAACCGGCATGACTAATATCCGGGACGTAATTCCTTTTCCTCGTTTCCCCAAGAGCGCCGATTTTTAATCTTGAGCAATCTTATGGATTTATTAATTGAATACCTGCTTTTGAAGAGGAGTTGTTGCAATGCCTATTTTTGTCAGTTCATTTTGTAAGGAAAGACTTAATCCTCGTTCCCACATTGTCTCTTATATTTTGATAAAAAAGATTGTAATCTGCAATGTGGTAATTTTTTGTCGTCAGAAAAATATTTCCAAAAAATTTAGGTTTATTAACCCATAAAACATTGCCATGAATTTCTGCATGAACAAGACTGGGAATCACTTTATTAAAATTTCTAAGAACTCCGCCCTTGTTTAATTTTTCAGGTGCAATAGAGCTATCCATGTTCCAGGTTAACGGGTTTATTACGAATGCCTTTCGCGTTTCCTTTTCAACAAAAGGGGCACTATAACCTTCCTTGAAAGTTCTCCATCCTATAAAACAGCCGGTAGCAGTTGAATCTTTACATGGCTTTAGTGTCGAAAAATAATTGGAAAAAACAGGCAGCCCTATAATATAGGCACAGACAAGTTGCTCTTGCAAAGGCTTACCTTCAAAAAGCTCCTTAAGCAATCTTTGTGCATGCAATGTGCCCTGACTATGGGAAGCGATTATAATGGGTCTTCCTTTGTTTAGATTCTTCAGATAACATTCAAATGATGCGGAAATATCTTCATAAGCCAAGTCAAAAGATTTTTTTGCAAGAACGGAATCGTCTGTAAAAAAAGCCTGCAAATTAGCTTGACGATAACGGGGTGCAAATACTCTGCAATATTTATTAAACACACTTGCCTGGTATAAAATAGTACTATTATCGGTTTTCTTATTTAGCTCTGCATTATTAATATCAGCATTCCAACCCATAGGCAAATTACTGTCTGTATAAGTTGTGGGATGAATAAAAAATACATCTGCAATTGAATCTTTAGGCTCTTTGCTTAAGTCTTCGGGAATATTGTCTGAAGGATCCCTTTTGAAGGGATGAGCTGCCCAATAATTCAAATTATCGTAATCAGGTTGATTCTTATCGCTCTTAAAGTCATAATTAATTGAAGAGGAATATTTGTTAGGCGAGCAAGCGGAAAAACCAAAACCGAAAAAAATGGTAAGTAAACACCTCAATAAAAAATTACTTTTGTATTTTGACATTATCAAAACTACATTCACATTTTCGTAATGAAAAATATCGCGATATGACAATACCTGTAGTTGATCTTGCCGATTTTACCTCTGGAGATCCTAAGCGAAAAAAAAATTTTGTTGAAGCATTAGGAAAAGCATTTGAAGAGGTTGGATTTGTTGCTGTAAAAAATCACGGGATTCAAGAAGATCTTATTACTAGCTTATATAAAAAGGTTCAACAATTTTTTTCGCTACCGTCTGAAAAAAAGAAAAATTTTGAAATGCCAGACCTTGCCGGTCAGCGAGGCTATACTTCTTTTGGTAAGGAGCATGCAAAAGGCAGCGATGCGCCGGATTTAAAGGAATTTTTTCAATATGGCCAAATTGTGCCGGCAGTCCACGAATTAAAATCGGAATATCCTGATAATATAAAGGTTGATGACATCCAAGGTTTTGATGAAACTTTTTTCAAAGCATACCGGGCTTTCGAAAGATCGGGGAAGTTTCTTTTGCAAGCTATTGCAATTTATTTAGGGCTTCACGAGAACTATTTTGATGATTTTGTTGAAGAAGGTAATTCAATTGTGAGGGCGATTCATTATCCACCGATAACAAGCGAACCGAAAAGCGCTATAAGAGCGGAACAGCATGAAGATATTAACCTGATAACTTTATTGGTGGGTGCTTCCGCAGATGGATTGCAAATTCTTACTAAAACTGACGAATGGGTGGGTGTTACATCATTACCAGACCAGATAGTAGTAAATGTAGGAGATATGCTGCAGCGATTAACCAATAACAGATTGAAGAGTACAACACACCGGGTTGTGAATCCACCGAGAGAATTATGGCATACCTCCCGGTTTTCAATTCCTTTTTTTCTTCACCCTAAATCTGATATGTGCCTTGCTGCTTTAAACAGTTGCATAGACGAAAAACATAAAAAGGCTTATGAAGATATTACTGCCGGTAGTTATCTCGACGAAAGATTAAAAGAAATTGGTCTAAAAAAATAGTCTAATTGAAATATTATTTATAGTTTGGAGCTTTATATAATTTATTTGCGCTTGCTTTTTGCTTATTACTGACCGCCTCTCATCTAATATTCATCCAAAACGATTTTTAAACAGCATAAATCAAAGTTTAAACCTAAAAATGCAATATTTCTAAAATTAATTGATCAATAGAGATATTTTTCCAAATGGGATTTAAAAGGCACATTCCTTATTTAAAGGCTGTTTTTTTTTACACAATTTCTGCTTTTGGTGGTCCTCAAGGTCATTTTGGTATGATGATCAAGACCTTTGTGGAAACTAGAAAAGATATTACTAAATCAGAGCTGGTTGAATATCTTTCTTTCTGTCAATTATTGCCCGGCGCGACTTCCACCCAAATGATAACTTTGATCGGGTATAACAGAGGAGGTATTCCTCTTGCTATTCTTACACTTTTTATATGGATATTACCGGCGAGTATAATGATGGGGTGTTTTTCATTCCTTATTCATTATATTAATACTTATCATGTGAGCCTTCATATTTTCAAATATGTGCAGCCCATGGCTGTTGGCTTTATTGCCTTCGCAGCTTACAAAATGTACAAGATTTCGATAAACAGCACGATTACTTTTATTATAATGTTGGTTGGAATACTTGCAACCTATCTCCTTTTTAAAACACCGTGGGTATTTCCAATCTTAATTATTCTCGGCGGTGTGGTTACTAATTTTAGTGATAAGCGGATTCCTGAAAAAAATTCAATGCAGCCTAAAAAAATAAAATGGACTAATATCTGGCTTTTCGTATTGATCTTTCTAATCGTCGGCTTCTTAAGTGAAACGGCAAGAAAACAAGAATGGAAAAATAGAAGAGTTTTCAACCTTACCGAAAATGTTTACCGATTTGGAAGTCTTGTTTTCGGCGGAGGTGATGTACTTATGCCAATGATGTATGAACAATATGTAGTTAGAGATAAAACTAAAGTAATGACTAAGGAGCAATATCTTACCGGGTGGGGGTTAGTGAGAGCAATTCCGGGGCCTGTCTTTTCTGTTGCTTCTTATACGGGTGGGATGGTTTTGCGAAACCAAGGAAAAAAAATGCAATTACTAGGCTGTATTATTGGTTGCATTGGCATTTTTTTACCGAGTGCTTTACTCGTCCTATTTTTTTACCCGATCTGGCATAATCTTAAAAGGTATGTGATTATTTTTCGTGCGCTGGAGGGCATTAACGCTGTTGTTGTGGGTATCATGTGGGCAGCGTTTCTCTATTTACTTAAAGACATATCAATAACTGATCTCAATACAGTAAGTATTATTAATGTCTTTGTGATTATAGCTACATTTTGCTTGTTATCCTTCACAAGATTAAGATCTCCAATTATTGTTTTTTCTTGTTTGTTATTAGGAATCTTTTTTTGAGCCTCACAAGTAATATTGTTTAATGTCAATTTCCTGTTTTACAATATCGGGTACCATAAAGCGAATAGACTTCTTTTCTTTGATCATCTCACGTATATGTGTACTCGAAATATCCAATAAGGGGGCTTTTAGGCAAATGATATTTGGGGTGAGAGGGCGCTTGGTAGGAAATCCTTGCCTTTCGTATATGTATATATCATAATTTTTTAATAGCAATTCATAATTTTTCCATTTTGAAATATTGCTAAATCCATCACTACCCATTATGATTGAAAAAGAATGTTGTGAATACTTTTCTGTTAAATAGGCTAATGTGTCTATTGTATAAGAGGGCTTTGGAAGCTTAAATTCAACATTTGAGGTTCTAAGTTTTTTTTCTCCATCAATCGCCAAGTCAATTAAATGCTTACGATGTTGTTCATTCAAAAGTGAATTCGACTTTTTTAAAGGATTTTGGGGAGAAATAACAAACCAAACCTGGCGGAGATTTGTATAATTGGCCAAATAATTAGCTATTATGAGATGGCCATTGTGAACCGGATTAAATGAACCAAAATATAGACCAATATTCACCTAATGTCTTGATTTTTATAAAGTTAAATAGTTTCGACATTTATTTTTTCTGCTTCATCTATCCGCAAGCTTAGCGAATATCCTGCAACAAGTATGTAAATGGGATCTCCGAAAGGAGCCTTTTTCCAAACGGTAACCTCTTCTTCAGGCAAGCACCCCATCTCCATTAACTTTAAAATGATTTCGTCATTTTCAAAAGATTTAATTTTTACTTTTGTTCCTGCCTTTACTTCAGATAACTTCATCATCACCAATATATCAGCAAATATATCATTGGCAGAGATCAATGGGTACCGAATTTAGAAATTATAGATTTTGCAAATCATTTCATTTAAAAATCATGGCATCTCACCAGGTTTAAAAAACAAATCTGCACTAAAAGCTTTTATCTTTAAAATCTTCAAAAATGAAGGTTTTGATTTTGAAAGAATCTTATACATTTTCACCACAGATGAGGCCTTATTGAAATTGAATCGTCAATTTTTGAATCACGACACATTAACCGACATCCTAACTTTTACAATGTCCGGGCAGAATAGTCGCATCTCATCGGAAATTTACATAAGTGTTGAGAGAGTGCGTGAGAACGCACTTATTTTTAATGCTACTTTCTTTGTAGAATTACATAGAGTAATGATTCATGGCGCATTGCACTTATGTGGTTATTCGGATCATACTCCGGTTCTTAAGGCTGAGATGCGAAGAAGGGAAGATTATTACCTTTCCCAATTACATTTCACGTGAAACGTTTCACGTGAAACAATTTTCTACTACACTTCCAATTTGGGTAAATTTGCGGAATGTTTGAAAAGTATGATGTGATTGTCGTTGGAGCCGGTCATGCAGGATGCGAAGCGGCTGCTGCCGCAGCCAATCTTGGCGGAAAAGTTCTTCTGATAACAATGAATATGCAGAATATAGCTCAGATGAGTTGCAATCCTGCAATGGGAGGCATTGCCAAGGGCCAGATAATTCGCGAGATTGATGCTTTGGGTGGCTATTCCGGTATAGTTACTGATGAATCTATGATTCAATTCAGGATGCTAAATAAAAGCAAAGGCCCCGCAATGTGGAGCCCAAGAGCGCAAAGCGATAGGCAGCTCTTTTCTATAAAATGGCGGGAAATTCTGGAAAGTCTTCCAAACTTAGATTTCTACCAGGATTCGGTTACTGGCTTAATAAAAGAAGGGAATTTAATAGCAGGTGTAAAAACTTCTTTAGGCCACAAAATAGAAGCACATTCTGTAGTTCTTACAAATGGTACCTTCTTGAATGGCATTATCCACATAGGGGAGAAGCAAACTATGGGCGGAAGAATGGCGGAGAAGAACTCTGTTGGCATAACTGAACAGTTAGTCGCCTGGGGATTTGAAAGCAGTCGCCTTAAAACGGGCACCCCACCAAGAATTGATGGAAGATCCCTGGATTATTCCAGAATGGAAGAACAAAAGGGCGATGAAATCATAAGTGGCTTTTCCTTTTCTCCCACAAAAAAGCCTTCCGCACAATTAAGTTGCTGGATTACTTATACAAATCCCGAAGTACATCAAATCCTGCAATCGGGCTTTAATGAAAGTCCAATGTTTCAGGGAAGAATTCAAGGAACAGGACCAAGATATTGTCCAAGTATTGAAGATAAAATAACAAGGTTTGCAGAAAGAGAGAGACACCAGCTTTTTGTGGAACCAGAAGGAAAAAATACCATAGAAGTCTATGTTAATGGTTTCTCATCATCCCTATCCGAGAAAGTTCAACTTGCGGCTCTTTCTAAGGTCCCGGGCTTTGAAAAATGCAAAATGTTTAGACCAGGCTATGCGATCGAATATGACTACTTTCCTCCGACTCAATTAAATCCTAGCTTAGAAACAAAATTGATACATAATCTCTTTTTTGCCGGACAAATTAATGGCACCACAGGTTATGAAGAAGCTGCTTGCCAGGGCCTGATAGCTGGCATTAATTCTTATATGGCCGTTAAGGGAGAGGCCCCTTTTACATTAAAAAGAAATGAAGCATATATAGGTGTGCTAATTGACGATCTCATAACTAAAGGTACCGATGAACCATACAGAATGTTCACCAGCAGGGCTGAATACAGAACTTTATTACGACAGGATAATGCTGATATAAGGCTTACTGAAAAAAGTTATCGCATTGGGCTAGCATCTCAAGACCGCATGAATAATGTAGTAAGGAAAAAGCAGGAAATAGCCAAAGTCCTTAAAATACTGGAAGAAATAAAACTAGAAGGGCCACAAATTGACGGTTATCTACAATCAAAATCTTTTCCAGCTTTGGTTCAACGCACAAAGCTTTCCCAGCTGCTCCTTAGACCAGGCATAAATCTTCATGAAATGATTGCGCAAAACCCCGATTTGGCTGCTCATTTTGATACCTTTTCGGGCGATGCAATTGAGCAGGCTGAGATCCTAGTTAAATATGACGTATACCTAAAGAAAGAAGAAGAAATGGTAATCAAAATGAGTGCACTCGAGGATCAGATTATACCGCCAAATTTTAATTATGAAAAACTATCCTCGTTGTCAAATGAAGCAAGGCAAAAGTTTAATAAAGTAAAACCTCAAACTTTAGGGCAGGCGAGCCGGATTAGTGGGGTAAACCCCAGCGATGTCCAAATACTAATGGTTTATATGGGTAGGTAAGGGGTTTGGATAACAGAACGGTGGTTTGTTAAAAATCGTCTAACCTTGATAGTTAGTAGTTCCAAGTCTAACTTTTAAAATACTTTATAGATAAGCCTACCTGGATTCTATTCTTTGCGGTTGCTTCTTGTTTACAGAACTGTCTTTTGAATATAAGATAAAAAGAATGGTAACAATTATTAGTAATAAGCTTCCAAAAACTACTGAAAGTATTTTAATTGGGTCTTTCCTTACTATTCTCATGGCACGCTTAAAAAAACCTTTCTTTCTTTTAGAGTTTGGGGGGTTGCGACCTGCTTTTCGGGATCTATTCTTAGTTGATGAATGAATATTCTTAGTCATTTTTTACTATCGCTATAATTCTAAACTGTATTCGGTTCTGCCACAATCGCAAATTTGGGCAAAATCTTTATAAAACAAAAACCCCCAATTAAGGGGGCAGGTGGTGTGGGGCGGGATCGAACCGCCGACACAAGGATTTTCAGTCCTTTGCTCTACCGACTGAGCTACCGCACCATCGGGCGGCAAAAATAGAATTAATCAACTAAAATAAAAATTCAAATTTCGCTACTTACTTTAAACATACTTGTACATTCAATTCCCATACTCGCATAAAAATTTAATTCGCATAATTTTTAATTGCTCAAGGGTATAGTTCCCCTCGGAAAGTTCCTCACGGGCAATATCAAGACTAGAGGTTTGGCACCCTTTAAAATAATCTATAATTTCCTCCCTCTCATATTCCTCAACAAGATCTTCTATCGCATAATCAAGATTCAGCTTCGTCCCACTGGCAACGATAGTCTCCATCTCTTCAAGCAACTCTTCCAGTTTTAAAGTTTTATGTTTTGCAATAGTTTCAAGCGGCATCTTTTTATCAACATTCTGAATAATGAAAACCTTATTACTATTCTTGTTTACTACACTTTTCATTACAAAATCATCCGGCTTTTCTATTTCATTCTCCTCAACATATTTTGAAATCACATCAACAAATGGTCGACCGAATTTAAAAGCCTTTCCCACACTCACACCTTGACACTTTTCCAGCTCCTTTAAAGTAGTGGGATAAAGAGTAGCCATGTCCTGCAGACTATTTTCAAGAAAGATCACAAATGGAGGCAAGTTTCTCTTTTTGGCTTCCTGCTGCCGGACACTTTTTAATATTTCGAAAAGCTTATCATCCGTTGTCACCACTTCCCCACTATCAACGATATCATCATCATCTTCGCCGTTTTCTTCAAAAACATGGTTCATAGCTATTTTAAATGATGTTGGCTTCTTGAAAAAAGCCTCACCTTTCTTTGTAAATTTTAAGACCCCGTAATCTTCAATATCTTTTGTAATTAAGTTTTCTAAAAGCATTTGTCTTAATAGAGAATTCCAAAAATGCTCGTCTTTCTCCTTTCCTGTTCCAAAGACGGTATTCTCATCATGACGATACATCTTTATTTGTGGATTAGCTTTGCCCGATATGACAGCTATCATATACGATATTGTAAACCTTTCCTCAAGTGCCTTTATCGCTTTTAATGCTATCTGAGTCTCTACCTTTGCTTCAAGCAATTCTTTAGGTTCTTTACAATTATCACACTTGCCGCCGCAATTTTCATTAATATATTCTTCTCCAAAATAATTAAGCAGCATCTTTCTGCGACAAACTGCACTTTCCGAGTAGGCAACAGTCTCATTAATTAATTGTCCACCAACCTCTCTTTCACTTAAAGACTTATCACGCATTAAATGCTCAAGCTTTGCCACATCTTTGTGCGAGTAATATAGGATACATTTTCCTTCGAGGCCATCGCGACCGGCTCTGCCGGTTTCCTGGTAATAATTCTCGATTGACTTTGGAATATTATAGTGTATTACAAAACGTACGTCTGGCTTGTCTATTCCCATACCGAAGGCTATTGTTGCTACGATTACCTGAACATCTTCACCTAAAAATTCATCTTGTCTTTTCGCCCTTAATTTAGAATCTAAGCCCGCGTGATAAGCCACCGCTTTAATTCCGTTAGCCATCAGCATTTGTGCCAATTCCTCTGTGGTTTTACGATTAAGAGTATATATAATACCGCTTTTGCCTTTATTTTGAGAAATAAATTTTACTATATTTTTTATAACCTGCTCCTTCTTTAGCTTTGGTTGTACTTCATAGTAAAGATTGGCGCGATTGAAAGAAGATATAAATATTTTTGGATCGCGTAATCCGAGGTTCTTAACAATATCGCTTTGAACTTTTGGAGTAGCCGTTGCCGTTAATGCAATCACTGGTATTTTCTTATTTATTTCATCCATTATTTCTCTCAATCTTCTGTATTCCGGCCTGAAATCGTGGCCCCATTCGCTTATGCAATGCGCTTCATCAACAGCAAAAAATGAAATATTAAGTTCTTTGAAAAAATCGACATTTTCCCCTTTTGTAAGCGTCTCTGGCGCTACATACAGCATTTTTGTTTTGCCCGATACGAGATCATCTTTTACAATTTTTTGTTGCCCCTTATTTAAAGTGCTGTTCAAAAAATGTGCGATATGGTCTGTGCTGCTATAGCCACGTACAAGGTCTACCTGGTTCTTCATTAACGCAATAAGAGGTGAAACAATAATAGCACATCCCTCACTAATTAAGGCGGGAAGCTGATAGCAAAGGCTTTTACCACCGCCAGTTGGCATTATTACAAAAGTGTCTTTCCCTTCCAGAAGATTATTTATTATTTCCTCCTGGGGGTGTTTAAAACTATCGAATCCAAAATGCTTCTGTAAATGTTTTGAAAGAAATGCAGAATCGCTTTTATTCGTTGTAATCTTTGAAGAATGTTTAACGGGTTGGTTTTTGGTTTTTACTTTTGTTGTAGGCATGGCTTTCTTTTCTTATCCACATTTGTTAAAAGGGATCAAAGTTAATACAAATGATTCCCTGAAAAAATATGGCAAAATTAGTTTAACATAAATAATCTTTCTTTATAAAAATTATTTCCTGTGGTTAAGTTACGAAGTTTAGATTATAACACAGGAACGTTTTTTACAATCACCAATTTATGTAGGTTTGCATTTTTTTATATTCGAAATCTTTCGAGAACTTATATTCTTTATATTTTTCTTCAGCAAATGGATAGTATCAACATCATTGATTCAGCAAAAAAAACTATTGAGATCGAAGCCCGTTCAATAAGTGGACTGCTTACTTTAATAAATGATGATTTTGAAAAAGCTGTGCTTACAATAAATGAGTGTAAAGGAAGATTTGTTATTAGTGGTATTGGTAAAAGCGCAATTGTTGCTCAAAAAATTGTTGCGACTTTAAACAGTACTGGAACTCCGTCTTTATTTCTACACGCTGCAGACGCTATTCATGGAGATATTGGAATGGTGCAACAAGAAGATATAGTGATGATAATAAGTAAAAGCGGGGATAGCCCGGAAATAAAGGTTCTGATTCCTCTTATCAAGAATTTCAAAAATCCTATTATTGCCATGACGGGCAATCTTCAGAGCTACCTTGCAAACTGTGCTGACTTTGTTTTGATTTCCACTGTAGCAGAAGAAGCTTGCCCGAATAACCTTGCGCCCACGAGTAGTACCACAGCTCAAATTGTTTTGGGCGATGCTCTTGCAATTTGCCTCATGGAAATGAAAGGTTTTGGCTCTGATGATTTTGCAAAATTTCACCCTGGTGGCACACTTGGTAAAAAACTATACTTGAGGGTGGGTGATCTTTTTACAAACAACGAAAAACCTGTAGTTAAAACAAATTATTTACTTAAAGATGTGATAATAGAAATGACTAAAAAACGTTTAGGAGCAACCGTTGTTATTGATAACGAAGAAAAATTAATTGGAATAATAACCGACGGCGATTTAAGAAGAATGCTGGAAAAAGATATTGAACTGGGCGAGGTAACAGCAAAAGATATTATGACATTACAGCCAAAAACAATAAGTTCGGACGAGCTAGCTATAACTGCTCTTGACGAAATGAGAAAAAAAAATATAACTCAACTTGTTGTAACAAATAAAGAAGCTTATGCCGGTATTATACATCTACACGATCTTATCCGCGAAGGGATTATTTAATTTTAATTGATATGAATAAAAATAACTACGTGGCAATTATGGCAGGCGGTATTGGAAGCAGGTTCTGGCCAGTAAGCCGTATGAATTACCCAAAACAGTTCTTAGATATTCTTAACCAGGGTAAAACTTTGATACAGGCAACTTACGATCGCTTTTCTCAATACATTCCCAATGAAAATATTTATGTGGTTACTTCAATACAATATAAAGACATAGTTGCTGAACAGCTACCCTTATTAAAGCCCGAAAATATTTTATGTGAGCCCTCACGAAAAAATACTGCTCCTTGTGTTGCTTACATTTCGTATAAACTTTATGAGCTAAATCCTCAAAGTAATTTGATTTGTGCACCGGCCGATCATCTCATTTTAGATGATACAGCCTTTATAAAAGTAAGCCTGGATGCTCTTGAGTTTACTGAAAAAAACAATGCGCTCGTAACACTTGGTATTAAACCATTATCACCAAACACAGGCTACGGCTATATACAGTACGAACAGCATTCTGTAACGGAAAATATCTATAAAGTAAAAACTTTCACCGAAAAACCGGACATTGAGCTGGCCAAAAATTTTCTTATTAGCGGAGATTTTTTATGGAATGCGGGGATTTTCGTCTGGCGAACAAAAAGCATTATTGCTGCTTTTCAAAACTATCTGCCTGAAATTCATGAAGTTTTTGACGGCGCAAAAAAAGCTCTTGTTACCGACAAAGAACTGGAGGTTATCAACCTCATCTATCCTCTTTGTGTGAACATTTCTATCGACTACGGAATTCTGGAAAAAGCCGACAACGTTTATGTAATTCCTTCCTCTTTTGGCTGGAGCGATCTCGGAACGTGGGGTAGTGCTTATGAAAACCTTGAAAAGGACTATCATGATAATGCTGTTGCCGGGAATAACACTATCCTTTTTGATTCAACTAAAAATGTAATCCATGCCGACAACAATAAATTGATTTTGTTACAAGGCCTCGATGATTTCATAATAGTTGACACCGAAGATGTTCTGCTTGTTTGTAAAAAAGATAAGGAACAATACATTAAAGAATACGTTGCGGAAGTAAAAAGGAATAAAGGAGAAAAATATTTATAGCCGTCTTTTACTGTAAAATAAATATAGTTGTTTTTCGTTTCAATGGCATAAATCCTTTTTTGCGCCAACGAAATTTTCATGAGGTTTTTAATCTTTTCTTTATCCCTTGTGCTTTTTCTTTTAAACTTTGTCAATTTTTCAATTGAAAAGTATCCTCCATACAATAATATTGAACTATTTGATTCTTCATTGTCATATCTTAATACGGTACAAAAACTAACTGATTATACGGATAGCAGCGCTGTAAAAAAAAATATAAAAGTTGGTTCGCTCCAATACGGTATTCTCGCTTCTTTCATAATAAAAAACAGGTTTTATCACGGTTTCTCCGTTTATAATTTTCGGCAAAACTGGATTGCCGCCTGCACCCAACTTTTAATAGGCAAAGATGTGGCCTCCCCTGTAAATCCAGGTGATATCTTGCAATATCAATTTGCTGGTTGTTCTCAGCAGGCCATAATCCTGATGGATATAATGAAATCAAAAAATATTTCTTACAGAAGTATCGGCTTTCCGCATCACTATGCGGTTGAATTGAATTTTGACAATGACTGGTATTTTTTTGATCCGGATATGGAACCAAATATTAAAGCCAAAGAAAGAGCTGAGGAAAAATGGAACCAATCAGCAGATAGCCTAAAAAAATATTATGCGCTAAGCGTAAATCATCTCGACTGGGGCTTTGGAAAATCTCAAAAGGTTGACATTGGAAAAATTAACGCCAAACCCGCCCCTAATGCTTCTATATTCCAATCAGTCACCAAATTCTTATCTAAAACACTATGGATTTTTCCCCTGTTTTTTACAACTTATCCGCGCAACAAAAGACCTGAAAAACACCGCCAATAAATCATCTTTTTGTTTTCTCCCTGATTAAATTAATACATTTGATATAGTCATCAAATCATAGATTTTGAACAACACTTTCTTAACAAGTAAACTTCCACAGGTAAGCGAAACAATTTTTACAGCTATAAATTCAATGGCAAAAAAATACAACGCAGTAAACCTGGGACAAGGTTTTCCTGATTTTAGCATGAGCTCCGACCTCGTTGATTTAGTTTACACTGCAATGAAGAATGGCCACAATCAATATGCTCACATGAATGGTGTGCCTCCCTTGAGAAATGCAATTGCCGAAAAAGTTTACAGCCTATATGGCAAGGAGGTGAGCCCTGATGAAGAGATAACTATAACTCCAGGCGGAACTTATGCAATTTATACCGCACTAACTTCTGTTTTAAAGCCCGGCGATGAGGTAATAGTTTTAGAACCAGCATTTGATTCTTACATTCCAAATATAGAGATAAATGGAGCGAAACCCATTTTAGTACCTCTTACTTTCCCCGACTATAAAATTGATTGGGAACTTGTAAAAACTAATATTAATTCCGCCACCAGGTTCATTATTATTAATTCACCCCACAATCCCACGGGGAGTGTACTTAGCAAAGCGGATATGGAGACTTTGGCAAAAATAGTCTCCGGTACAAATATCTTTATTTTAAGTGATGAAGTTTATGAACACATAATTTTTGATAATCTCCAGCATGAGAGTGTATTAAAATACCCGGAACTTTTTGAAAGAAGTTTTGTTTGCTTTTCTTTTGGAAAAGTATACAATTGTACAGGGTGGAAAATAGGTTATTGCGTTGCACCTCGCAGATTAATGAAAGAGTTTAGAAAAGTCCACCAGTTTAATTGCTTTTCTTGTAACACGCCTGTTCAGTTTGGAATTGCAGATTTTCTAAAGCAAAGAACTCAGTATGAAAACCTCGGAAGTTTTTTTCAAAACAAAAGAGACTTGTTTAAAACAGCAATGGGAAAAACGAGATTTATTCCTTTGGCTTCGCACGGAAGTTATTTTCAATTATACGATTATAAGGCAATCAGTAATGAAAGTGAGAAAGATTTTGCGCTTCGTCTTTGCCAAGAAGCCGGTGTTGCTTGTATTCCTGTTTCAGCTTTTTATAGGAATGGAACAGACAATAAGGTTATTCGCTTTTGTTTTGCAAAACAAAAAGACACTATAGAGGAAGCGATGCAAAGACTTTTTGATTTTGATAAGCGTTCATAAGACTATTACTTTAAAAAAAAGCCGCCGCATGTTTGCGACGGCTTCCTATTTTTATACCTGGCGATTTTAAATAGATTTCTTATTTGTCGTACAATTTAAATTATTGCACTGCCTTACAAAGAAGTTTATTTTTTTGGCATTAATACCGCGTCAATTACGTGGGTTACACCATTGCTTGATACAACATCAGCAATAGTTACGTTAGCCCCGTTAATCATTACTTTACCGTCTTTTACGGTTACCATTAATTCTTCTCCTTCTACTGTCTTTAATTTTTGGCCATCCGTAAGATCCGAAGCCATTAATTCACCTGGCACCACATGATAGGTAAGAATTTTGCTGAGATCTTTCTTCATATCCGGCTTTAATAAATTATCCACTGTTCCAGCAGGTAACTTATTAAAAGCTTCATTGGTAGGCGCAAAAACAGTAAAAGGCCCAGTTCCGCTTAATGTCCCCGCCAGGTCAGCCGCTTTAACTGCAGCGACCAAGGTAGTATGGTCAGATGATTCCGCAGCGTTTTCCACTATATTTTTTGTAGGCAGCATTTTCGCGCCCCCCACCATCACACCTGCTTCTTCCATATGTTCCATTGTCTTGGCTGTGTCAGAAGACATCATTGAAACCGATGAATCAGCATTTGCTTCCGTCGAAGTTGTTGTACTGTCATTGCAGGCAATGGCTAATAAAGTTGTTACAGCTAGTAAACTTAAATAGATTTTTTTCATAATTCGTTTTGTAAATTGATTAATAGATTTCTTTAGTCGGGCGTGTATGAAAGTTTATAATGATAATTGAAATTTATAACACACAAGGCGTTGTATTGTTGCAGAAAAAATCTCTATTAGGTAAAATAAATTACAAAAGCACTCTTAGTGCATGATAAAGCTTTTTATTTGGCTATCTAAAAAAGTAAGGGGTTTTTTTAGGTAGGCTTTTAAAGAAGTATAGCAATAATATTGTAAAGGAGTATATTGATTTGTTTCCATTAAAAATTGCTAAACTGGTTCATTTGAATAGGTAGGGCTGATTTCTTAATTATATTTTAGACTATTGGTAAAATAGTGAAATCCCTCACCCAAAATGTTTACACTTGGGTGAGAGATTTTCTTTTAAAAAAAGATCAAATAATTTAAAATGCGAAACCGAAAGTGACACCAACACGTGCTCCAAAACCATCGAAACTAGTAGGTATATCAGGTTCCTGGCCTTCAGTAACTTTTACCGAACCGCTGTTATAGTTAGGTCCTAAAAAAATATCTAAACTGAATATGTTTTTAAATATCCATTGATGTCCTACTACTACGCCGCCACCAAAAGTAGATAAAGTGGCTTTAGAACCATCTTCAGTATCTTCCACTTTAAGATTCTGATATCGGAGATATGGACCTACATAAAACCCTTCCATAGCTTCTTTTGTGTTAGAAAGATAAAACCTGTATTCTGGGGTGAAAAAAATACCGTTTATCTTAATTCCTTCCCTATTATAAGCTGTGAAACCCACTCCCAACTGGGCGCTTGAACTTTCGGAAACTTTTCTTTCATAAAAAAACGATCCTGTTTTAACAATAGGACTGAAAATATTAACTTTAATATTATTCATTGGATTTTCAGACTTTTGTCCGTAAGCAAAAGACGTAACAATAAAAAGTACTAAAAGGATTTGAACTTTTCTCATAAGATTTTTAGATTTTTTAAATAAAATTTTTTGAACAATCAATTAAACGATACTTATCTAATATTATTTCATAATCCTTTAGTATTTACAAATCGGCCTACGACAAACCTTACGCATAGTATTGCAATATATATTTGAATATTCAAAGTTTTATTAGCTTAAAAAATACTTAACGAACTTGCAGGAAGCAAAAAGTAAAAGGCTTTCAGATAAATTATTTTCCGTTATGGACCCTGTATAATATTATTTAGCTTTCTTCTATATTATACTTCTTACAATCCATACTTATGACTAATTTCCAGCATTCTTTCAATAGGTTTTTTTGACGCTATTAATAATTGCTCATCCATCATTATTTGAGGCTCTTCATATTCCATGCATAAGTATAATTTTTCAAGGGTATTAAGCTTCATATAAGGGCAATCGTTGCAGGCACACATGTTATCCGGAGGTGCAGGAATAAATGTCTTTTCGGGAGATTGCTTCTGCATTTGGTGAAGTATTCCTGTTTCAGTAGCCACAATAAATTCTTCGTCTTTGCTTTCAATTGTATATTTCAAAAGAGAGGTTGTACTACCTATAAAATCAGCGATTCGTAATACAGGTTCTTCACATTCAGGGTGTGCAATCACCTTTGCTTTTGGATGACGTATTTTAAGACGTGTTATTTTTTCGAGACTAAAAATTTCATGTACAATGCATGCTCCATTCCAAAGCACCATGTCTCTGCCTGTCTTCTTCTTTAGATAAGCACCGAGATTTTTATCTGGAGCAAAAATAATTTTTTGATCTGCCGGAAGACTTTCTATTATAGCCTGCGCATTTGATGAAGTACAGATTATATCACTCAATGCTTTCATCCCCGCAGAACAATTTATATAAGTGATCACTATATGATCCGGATATTTGTCCTTGAATTTTTTGAACAAAGCCGGCGGCGCGGAATCGCTTAAAGAACACCCGGCTTTTAAATCCGGTAAAAGAACCTTTTTATTTGGGTTAAGTATTTTAGCTGTTTCGGCCATAAAATGTACGCCGGCAAAAACAATTATATCAGCATCGGTGGATTGTGCTTTTTGAGCAAGACCAAGACTGTCCCCAATAAAATCCGCAACATCCTGTATGTCTGGTTCCTGGTAATAGTGAGCAAGTATGATAGCATTTTTTTCTTTTTTTAATCGTTCTATTTCTGCGAAGAGGTCTAAGTTAACGTCAATATCGATATCCAAAAAACCTTTTTTTTCCAAAGTATTACGTGCAGCTTCAATGTGTATATCTACCATAGTATTTAATATTAATACATTATTTATTTAATAGCTTATTACTATTATGTATGTGAATTTGTGGATACAAATTATTTTATTCCTGATGCAAATTTAAAACTTATGTATTATCCACTTTACTTCACAAATATTCAACATCGGGATAGACCTTGTAGTATTCAATTAACAAACTTTATAAACATAAGTTGATAAAAAAACATGAGGAAAATTAAAGACAACACAATAAAGTTGAAACTGTGAATGAGCAAAGAGTAAAATGTTTCTTTCTTAACTCCCGAAAGCAGAATAGCCATTTACCCGCTTTTTTTTACAAAATTATAAAGAAAATATTTTATAAAATGGTTGCTTATCAACAGGAAAAGTGAAATTCCCACACAGGTGTGTGAACAAATTTTAGATACAAAAATCTTAAAATAATTACAAAGATTTAAAAAACCCTGTAGAGCTTGTCCATCCTATTCTTTATGCGTTTTCCACAGTTTGTTACTATCTTAAATTGCACTATTTTTGCCGTCCTTATTTTTAAACTAAGTAGAAAAACCAACTATGTCAATCATACAGAACATTCGTGAGAAAGGCGCCGTTATTGTTATAGCTATTATTGCATTGAGTCTTATAGGATTTATATTAATGGATTCCAGGAGTGGTACAGGTAAACTTTTCGGCGGTGGAAATACCACAACTCTAGGAAGTGTGAATGGCGATAAAATAGAATATGATGAATTCAACACCAAGGTGAAGCAAATGGAACAACAGTACCCTAATGGCGGCGGAGACCAAAGGAATCAGATAATGCAGTCCGTGTGGGACCAAATGGTAGCGGAACGAATAGTAACGGAGCAATTTAATGACCTCGGATTAACGTTTACACCAAAAGAGATGAGTTCTATTATGTTTAGTGAAGATGCCCCGCAACAACTAAAACAGGCTTTTACCAATAAGGAAACCGGGCAGTATGATATTGAGCAGGCAAAACAGTGGTGGGCACAAACAAAGAAATCAAAAAATGAGGAACAGAGAAGCGCCATTAGTACCGAGGTGATAGATCCGATGCGCTTAAATAGTTTATATACTAAATACACTTCTCTTATAGCAGGAAGTATTTACACTCCTGCCTGGCTTGCCAATGATGATGAGGAACAAAAAAGTAAATTCGCGTCTATATCATACGTAGCGGTGCCTTATACCATAATTCCGGATAGCACTGTAAAAGTTACCGATACCGATATTGAAAAATATTTAGACAATAATAAAAAAAGGTTCAGGCAGGAAACAGGGCGCATGATTTCTTATGTTACGTTCAATGCTGCAGCAAACCATAGCGATAGTGTCCGTATTAAAGAATCGCTCGAACAATTGAAACCACAATTTGCTGCAGATTCAAATATCAAAGCATTCTTAGGAAGAAATTCCTCGGCCCTAACTTTTTTTGACGGGTACACACCAAAATCAAAACTCCAGGTACCCGATAAAGATTCAATTATAGCATTGGGTGATGGACAAGTTTATGGCCCTTATCTTGATGGAAAGAATTTTGTAACTGCTAAAAAGATATCAACCAAAATAATACCCGATAGCATTAAATGCCGCCACATATTGCTTGGAACAAACGATCCCCAAACCCAACAACCAATAATGCCCGACAGCACTGCACACAGGATTGCAGACAGTGTGGAGATGGCTATTAAAAACGGCGCCAATTTCGACACACTCGAAGCAAAATATTCAACAGATAAGGTTGCTCACAATGACAAAGGAGAGATGTCTTTCGATATTATGACCATCCAGGGAGAGAATTTCGCAAAAGAATTTGGAGATTTCTTACTTAATGATGATGGTGTAACTAAAAAGGTTATTAAGACTCAGTTTGGATGGCACTATATTGAAATTCTTGAAAAGAAAAATCCGGAGCCTGCATATAAAATTGCCTACATGGCAAAAGAAATTGCACCGAGTGATGAAACAATCAATATGGCGAATGCTGCCGCAACAAAACTTTCAGGACAGGCAAGAAATAAACAAGCCTTTGATAAATATGTTTCTGAAAATGGTCTGAATAAAATTGCCTTCCCGAATCCGGTAAAAGAAAACGATTTTCAACTTGGTGGTTTGCAAGATGCAAGGCAGATTATTAGATGGGCTTTTGATGCAAAAGAAGGAGATGTTTCGGAGCCTTTTTCTATAAAAGACCAGTTTGTAGTTGCCATGGTTGAGAGAAAAGTAAATGAAGGCGTTCCTGATGTAGCTACAGCAAGGCCGCAGGTAGAATCTACTATAATAAATATGAAGAAAGCGGAGGAAATCAAAAAGAAATTAAACAACCCAACCTCTCTTGAGGCTGCGGCAAAAGATTATAGCCTTCAGGTTTTAAATACGGGATCAGATTCCACGCTTACGTTTGATGCGCAAATTATCAATGGTGTAGGGAATGAGCCGAAAGTTGCAGGCGCGGCTTTTGATAAAACTTTTCAGTCGAAAGTTTCTCCACCTATCGCAGGTAATACCGGTGTATTTGTAATTAAAGTGAATAGTATTTCAGCAAAACCGGCTCCTGGAGCAGAAATACTCAACCAGCAAAAGGCGAGCGCAGAATCACGGAATGTTCAGACAGCTTTAGGGCAATCATTCAATTCCTTAAAGAAAATGGCAAATATTAAAGACAGCAGGAGTAAATTCTTTTAGAGTCCAAGTTATTTTGATATCAAAGGGATCGTTGAAAAGACGGTCCTTTTTTATTTTGTTAAGCATTATAGCCTCAAAAAATGTATTTGTAACTTTACAGGAATATCTATTGTATGGAAGAAGTAATAATAAATAAAGTCGCACAAAGTGCTCTTGTAACAATTGACCTTGAAAAATTTTATCCCGAAGGCGATACCGCAATTTTCGATTTGAAAGATCACTTATTTATGGAGTTGATATTGAAGGAGAAGGAATATAGAGAAGGGTTGAAAAACATGGATTTTTCCATTTATATGAATAAAAACGTTGGCATTACATGTAGTGCTGATGCTGTTATACCCGTATGGGCTTATATGCTGGCGGCCTCCTATATCGAGCCTTATGCGAAGGAAATTGTTTTTGGTAATGAAGGACAGCTTCATGAAGTACTTTTTTTAAAAAACTTATGGAAGCTTGATATTGCAGAATTTTCTGACAAAAGAATTGTCGTAAAAGGTTGCGGCGAGAAAAAGATTCCTGAAACCGCGTATGTAGAAATAACAAAATTACTAAGGCCGATAGCTAAGAGCATAATGTATGGCGAACCTTGCAGTACAGTTCCTATTTATAAACAGGCTAAAACACCAACAGCTTAAAGACCGCCCCGTTTTATTTATCATCTATTGATAGTCTGCAAAGTTATCGAGGCCCATAATTAAAACCAGCCTTTTTTTCTGAACAAAAAAACCATGTAGATGGGAATAATGAGCATGAGCCCTACGGCAATAAAGAAACCGTAAGTGTTGTGAAGCCAGGGAATTCTTGTAAAATTCATTCCAAAAATGCCGCCAATAACTGTTGCCGGAGCGAGAAGGCAAGTTACAATTGCCATTACTTTCATTACTTCGTTCATTTTCAAGTTTACATTGCTGAGGTAAAGGTCCTGGAGGTTAATCATCATATCGCGATAGCTCTCAGCAAGGTCATTTGCTTGTACAATATGATCGTAAACGTCTTTGAAATATTTTTCAGTCTTTTCTTCAATAAGCTCGCTTTCGCTTCGAAGAATACCATTAACAAGTTCTCTCACCGGGCCTACGCTCCGCTTTAAAATAATCATTTCCTTTCTAAGCATATTAATCTTAGCAAGAGCACGGGTATCGCTCTTTCGAATGATGTCCTCTTCAAGCATTTCGATATTTTCTCCCAGCTTTTCCATTACTATATAGTAATTATCAACGATCATATCAATGAGAGAATAGAAAAGAAAATCCGGGCCGTTTTGCCTTATTTTAGTTGATTTTACTTTTAACTTTTCCCGCAGAGGATTGAAAACATCCTTAGAAGGATCTTCCTGGAAACTTAATACAAAGGTGCCTCCAAGCACTATACTTATTTGTTCTGTTTCTACTGACTTTTCATATTCATTATAAAAAAGCATATTAAGTAAGCAGTAAAGAACGCCATCTATTTCATCCATTTTGGGCCTTTGGTCCATGCTTAATATATCTTCAGCAATCAATGGATGCACCTGGAAGTGGCCGCAAATATTTTCAACATCTTTCTTTCTTAACCCATCTATATTTATCCAGCTTACGTCCCTGGTATCAATATAGCTAAAGCTTTCTTCGGGAGTTTGAAGTTCGGTTACAGTTATCTTTTCCTTATTATAATCATGAACATAAATCCTGGTGGTCTCTGCATCCTTCCTAATGGTTTGGATAGTAGGGTTTACCTGCAAAACTTTTTTGGTTCGAACAAGTTCGAAAGGATTAATCAGCGATAAATAATCTTTTGGACGTCTCATCAAATGAATAATTGTCTTTTACTAAAGGAACTATATAAAAATAAATAACAATGATAAAAACGAAAAAATATGCAAAAACTGTTCGGGTTGTACAAAATATTTTTTGACTATTCAACTTTTGATAATGGTGCTCTCGGAGAAAGGTCGCTTGTCCAGATGTGTCTGAACATTTTCCAATTCCCTGTTTCTGGTTTCCACAATACTATGTACTTTCCTTTATCTGCTTGCTTACCTATACTATCTGCAAGAATGTATGTTCCCTCTTCAGCCAGCAAACTGCTATCGCCCCATATTTTAAGAGTAGTAATTTCAAAATCTTTCACACCCTTTTGCATGAGAGATGCTATATAATGCCTTATTGCGTCTCTTCCGACAATGGCGATGGTGTCTGCTGCCATAATTTTTGCATCAGTGCTATAGCTATTTGAAACATCAACAGAATCACCGGCCTTAAAGGCTTTGATAAAATTTTGATCACCTTGCAGTATAGAAGCTTTACCTTGTTCTATGTCAAAAGCAGAAGCAGATTTTTCTATCTCAATCCTGTCGTTAGGGTTACAAGAGAAAAATAAAACAAAGCAACAAGCAATAGGAAAAAGTTTAAGTTGGAGAAAAGGTAGCATGAGTTTTTATTGTTATTGAGTAGTTATAATTTAAGCAAATAGACCATTAAAAAACTTATAAAAAGTTTTTTGCCTTTTCAAGGTCTTCTTTTGTATCAATTGATACCGGCGCTTCTTTTGTAAGTACCATTTTTAATTTTATACCATGTTCGAGGTATCTGAGACATTCAATTTTTTCTGCGGCTTCAAGTGGTGTTATTTCCCACCGGGTAAAGTCCATTAAAGCTTTTTTTCGAAAAGCATAAATACCAATATGTTTATGATATTTTATTGCAGCCTCCGGATCGCGGGGGTAGGGAATAACGCTTCGGCTGAACATGATAGAATCCATATTTTTATCTACCACCACTTTTACAATGTTAGGATTTTTGATCATAGCCTCGTCAGTAATTTCATGCATAGGTGAGGCTACCTGCACAAGATGATGTGGGTCGTTCCTAAAAGCGTTCACAAGGCTTTCGAGAATTTCTTTTTTCACAAACGGTTCATCACCCTGTACATTTATAATGACCTCCACATCAATATCAGCGGCAGCCTCTGCAATGCGATCGCTTCCGCTTTCATGCTCCTTCCTGCTCATAATGGCATAGCCACCATTTTGCACAATCTCATTAAATATTATATCGCTATCCGTTACTACAATTACTTCATCAAAGAGCAGGGTTGCGATGGTATTTTCATAAGTGTGCCTTATCACTGTTTTATCTCCGAGCATCTGCATAAGTTTTGCCGGGAAACGTGTGGCCGCATAACGGGCTGGTATAAGTGCAATTGTCTTCATATGAAATCGTCCTGTTTATTTCAACAAAGAAAATAATATTTCAAGAAAGCAAATCAGTTTAAATCTTCTGATTGGTAATGTACAAGATTATTTTGCAGCGGCTCCGGCAAAACATTACTTTCAAAGCCGCAAGTGCCGCATTGGTAAACATTCTCAGCGGAAACAGCATAGTCAGAGAACAGCCAGCTTAGTATGGCAGTTATCATATTTGCCGGTGATCTTTTTGGTACAAGTTCAATATCGTGCGATCCACATTTAGGGCAAACTGCGTTACGCCGGTATTCTTCATCAAATTGTTTCATTAGTGCAATAACTTCATTAGCATCGTCTTTATTTATTACAAGCTTAATACCGCCAACCGCGTTTGTAAGAAGGGGATCCATGGTTACCGTATACTCGTCTTTCAAATAACATTGTACGCCGGCGTCTCTAAGTTTGGTCAATAATATATTGGCCGAGAAATAATTACTAAAGGTTCTTACCACAACTAATTCCATGGCTTGGTGTTATTCTGCTGTTTTTTTAAGTTCATTTCCCATCAATTATTACTGGCGAATTTCCCTTTCCCATCATAACGATTTTCGCATTTTGGCTTAGTGCCAACTCTTTTATTGCCTGTATTTGTTCGTACTGCAATTGATTATCTGTAAGGCCTGTATTTATGATGCGCTGGTAATCTGCAATACCCTGGGCTTCTACCCTTTTTCTTTCAGCTTCCTGCTTTTCTTTTTGCAAAACAAATTCCATTTTTTTGGCATCCTGCTCAGCATTTATTTTTGATTCAATAGATGCCTTCACGGAGTTAGGCAAAGTAATGTTTCGTACAAGGAGTTGCTCAAGAAGCAATCCTCGTTCTTTAAAATTCGCCTCTATACTTTTATAGATTCTCTGCTGAAATTCATCTCTCCTGCTGCTGAACAATTCAATCGCCTGGTAATAAACCGCATTGTCCCTGATCTTTGTTCGGGTTAAAGGGCGTACAATTTTATCTTTATAATCCGGGCCAGTTTCACTTAATAGTTTAGGGGTTTCACTTGCTATCACCCGGTAAAGAACAGTGAGGTCAATAGTTACTTCGAGTCCATCGCTGGCAAGTACCTTTATAGCATCGTCACCACTTTTTTCTCCTTCATCATTCACGCCACTCATTGTGTAATTCTGGGTTTTAATATCCACTCTTTGAATATTAAGAAGCGGGTTTATAAAATGCAGCCCACTTCCCAAAACATCTTTTTGAACTTTCCCAAATAAAACCTTTACCCCGGCCTCGCCTACGTTTATTTGAACAATGCACGCCGTTAAAATGCCAAGTATAACAAACAGCACACCCACAAGCCTTCCGACGATTTTATACCGGTAAAGAGCAGGATTATTTTTGATGATAACACCGGTGATCCCAAAAAGAATAACCCCGAGAATAATCCATACCATGTTTATAGTTTTGGTTATACAATAGCTAAAAATACCGAAATAGTTTTTAGTGCAGAGTTATAACAGTAAGGAAGGTAAATCCGGGAGCGCTCTTTAGCGAAGTTTACAGTTCTTACTTAAAGAGGAACAAAAAAGCTCAGCCTCTAACTGTTGAGCATAAGAGGCATTACCAGCATCAGCAGCTCTTCATTTTCGTCTTTTTCTGTTGGTTTTATTATGCCGGCTTTTGTAGGTGTACTTAGCTCTATGGTAACCTCTTCCGTATCAGCAGCGCTAAGCATTTCGATTAAAAATTTTGCATTAAAAGCAATTTGAAGATCTTCCCCATCATACTGGCAGGTCATACGCTCATTGCCTTCAAAACTAAAGTCCACATCCTGCGCTGCGAGTTGCAATTCACTGCCCGTAATGGTAAGCGCCACCTGGTTAGTACTTTTATTACTAAAAACACTCACTCTTCGCAAAGCGCCCTGGAAATCATTTTTGTTTACAGTAAGCTTATAGGGGTTGTCCGTTGGTATAACTACTTTATAGTCCGGGAAACGGGCATCTATCAGGCGGCAAACTAATTCGGTGCCGGCATGCTTTACAAACAGATGGTTGCTATTGTATGAAATCTCCAGTTCATCGCTATTAGACGGCAAAACACTTTTCAACAAATTAAGAGGCTTTTTAGGAACTATAAATGTATCTTTTTTTGGACAGGCAACATCCAGCCTGGAAAATCTTACAAGACGGTGCGCATCTGTTGCGACACAGGTAATTGATTTTTCAGTAAGTTCAAAAAAAACGCCTGTCATAGCCGGCCTCAGATCATCGTTGCTCACCGCGAAAAGACATTTATTGATAGCGGTTGATAAAGCAGCAGAAGGCATAGTAAAAGAAGTAGCAGAATCTGAAACAGGTTCCTTCGGAAAATTATCGGGATTTTCACCCATTACTTTGTACTTACCATTATCACTGGTGATCTCTACTCCAAAGTTTTTATCAATGTTGAAAGTAAGGGGTTGCTCAGGAATATTCTTAAGAGAATCTAATAATATCTTAGCGGGAATGCACACTTTACCACTGTCCTTTGCCTCAATGTCCATTTGTATTTTCATAACTGTTTCCAGGTCTGTTGCCACAATTTTAAGCTTACTCTTTTCAATTTCAAATAGAAAATCTTCAAGAATAGGCAGCACGGTGTTAGCATTTATAACACCGCTTATTTGTTGAAGGTGCTTTAATAATTGCGTGGAGGAAACGATAAATTTCATAAAAAAAATTTGATAGTGCCAAAGATAAAAGATTACGGGTAATAAAACCCCCTCTGGCATCCGAAGGAATAACTTCGGAGACATTTCCCAATTCTAAGGCGGCTTATTTTTTAAAAAGATAGTTTTTAATTTTTCGTCACGTCAGAGTAATGTTCCCACCCTATGCTTTCCGTGATCGGCTTTTGCCGCGATCTTATAGCCGCGTAAAGATATATAGGAAAACGCTTTGTTCTTTTAATCCTAATTTTGTACGAACGACTAAATATGGATTTAAAAAATCAGAGGATTGCTTTGCTTGTTGATGGCGATAATGCGCAGTCAAAAATTATGGATTATATTCTTGAGGAAGCTTCAAAATATGGAAAGGTTACGATACGACGCGTCTATGGAGATTGGACAACACAACACATGAACCACTGGAAAAGCCTGCTCAACGAAATGGCCTTCAACCCGATTCAGAAATTTTCTTATACGACCGGAAAAAATTCTACCGACAGCGCCTTGATTATTGACGCCATGGATATTTTGCATGCCGACCTCGTGGATGGGTTTTGTATTGTATCAAGCGACAGTGATTATACAGGCCTCGCAAAAAGGATAAGAGAAAGCGGAATTTTTGTTATGGGAATTGGTGAGCAAAAGACCCCGAACGCGTTTGTAAAGTCCTGCGAAATTTTTACCTACGTGGAAAATCTCGAACCAAAAACCGAAAAGCCCGAAAAAAAGGAAGCCGTAAAAAAATTAAATCCAAGAAGCCAGGTAAATGCAAAATTGATTAACAAGGCTTATGACATGAGCATAAATGAAAGCAATGAGGCTTACATTTCCAATCTCGGTATTAATCTGCGCAAGCTTGACCCCAGCTTTGATGTACGTGCTTATGGATGCAAGACCCTTACCCAGTTTTTTTCAAAACTCCCTGATTTTGTTGTTGTAGACAATATGGTAAATGGAACTAACAATCCATTGATAAAAAAGAAATAGTATTATGCATCCTTCCAGCCCCATAAATACACGCATGCATAAGTTCGGTAAGGGGACCATTTAAGCGATATTTTTTGAATTTTTTCCCTTATCAATTTCGGATCGGTCTCTTTTATCTTGTAAAGTTTGATTACACTTTGTTTCAAACCAAGATCATCTAATGCAAAAATATCCTCCCTCCCCAGAGTAAACATGAGGATCATTTCCACTGTCCACTTACCAACACCTTTTATTTGCGTGAGTAGTTCCAAAACTTCTTCGTTGCTCATTTTATACAAAGCGCCATCCGTTATTTTATTCTCTACAAAGAAACGGGCAACGTTGTGTACGTATGAAGCTTTGGCATTTGAAAACCCAATATTTCTAAAGACCGATGCAGGCGTATCTGACATTTGTTTTGGCGTAGGCTCTTTTCCTCCAAAAAGGTCCAAAAAACGCTGGTATAAGACCTTTGCGACCTTAGTGCTTAATTGCTGGCTTAAAATCGAAGCACACAATCTTAAATAAACCTTTTTTCTTAGTTCCAATGTTTGAGGCTCTTGCAGCTCAATTATTTTCGCGAGTTTTTTATCTTTCGATAAATGAAGAATATGTTCCATTAATAGAATTAAAGTATTTTTTGAAATCTTTCGAAAATGCTATTTGCTTACCCAGCTAATTGAACCGTCCTTTTCATCTTTCATATTTATACCAAGCTCTGCCAATTGCTTTCTTATCTTATCCGACGTTGCAAAGTCTTTTTTTGTCTTGGCTTCTTTTCTTATATCAATTAATAAATCCATAACTCCACTTAACGTTTCAGTATAATCTGAGTAGTCCTTAAGGCCAAAAATTTGCTCTATATAAATGATAAATGATTCCTTCATACGGTTAACAGTAGCCGAAGAAACAGTATTTATGTCTACGAGTTTATCCTTAATGGAATTAATCAATGGAACTATTTCAAACATATTAGCCAGCACCTTCGCCGTATTAAAATCGTCATTCATGAACTCGTCGAACTCCTCAATGAATTTATTTATTTTTCCGTCAAGTTCTGCATCAGTAGCCGGCCAATCAACCTCTGCTTTAAAAGTTTTTAAGATCATAAACGCTTCCCACAATCTTTTTAAACCCTTTTCTGATGCCACAAGAGCCTCACTGCTGAAATCAAGGGTACTCCTATAATGAGTTTGTAAAATAAAAAAGCGAATTGCCATCGGATGGAAAGCCTGCGTAAGCAAAGGATGATTACCGCTGAACATTTGGGTGAGGCTTATTTGGTTATTATAGCTCTTGCCCATTTTTTTCCCGTTCACTGTAATCATATTATTATGCATCCAATATTTAGCCGGCTGTACATGATTGCAAATGGTGCTCTGGGCAATTTCACTTTCATGATGTGGAAAAAGCAGGTCCATTCCGCCACCATGTATATCAAAGCGCGGGCCGAGGTATTTGGTTGCCATCGCTGAGCACTCAATATGCCACCCCGGAAACCCCTCACCCCACGGGCTTTTCCAGCGCATAATATGCTCCGGCGGAGCGGATTTCCATAATGCGAAATCTGCTTTATCTTTTTTTTCATCCTGGCCTTCAAGTGTCCTGGTTGTTTCTAAAAGGTCATCTACTATACGGCCGCTTAATTTTCCATAGTCGTGGGAAGCTGCATACTTTTTTACATCAAAATAAACAGAACCATTTATTTCATAGGCATAGCCTGCCTTTATCAGTTGCTCAATCATGCTTATCTGTTCCACGATATGGCCGGTTGCCGTAGGTTCTATACTTGGTTCCTGGTTATTTAATTGCTTCATGGCCCAATGAAAAAGATTGGTGTATTTCTGCACCAGCTCCATTGGCTCCACTTTTTCAAGAAGTGCTTTTTTCGATATTTTATCTTCTGCCTCACGCCCTTCTTCTTCAAAATGTCCTGCGTCTGTAATATTCCTTACATAGCGCACTTTATAGCCAAGGTATAACAAGTAGCGGTAAACGATATCGAATGTCGTAAAACCTCGGGCATGCCCAAGGTGGCTTTCGCCGCTTACCGTAGGGCCGCAAACATACATGCCAACATGTTTTGGCGTAATCGAAACAAAATCCTCTTTTTGCCTTGTGAGAGAATTATATATTTTAAGAGGCATAAAAAAATTTATTAAAGAAATGGGAAAAATAAAGATGTAAAAAAGCCACAGCCAGCAAATGTATTATTGTATGCCCTTAAGGCAACGATTTAAGGAGAAATAAGAAGTTGATGAATTAGATGTCATTTTTCAAAGATAAAACTATTTCTATTTCTATCTATTTTAAGCTGAGGTCGGCAACAATAGGAAAATGATCGCTCAATAATTTTTTCACCCTTACAAATTGAGTGACGGTAAACTTCGGGTCCGCAAAAATATTATCGATACGTAGGGTCGGTGATATAGAGCTAAAAGTCCTCGAAAATCCCATTCCCTTTTTTACAAAAACATCTTGCAGCCCGTCCCCGATTGTTCCATAAGCATACGAATTGGGAACATCATTAAAGTCTCCGCATACGATAACAGGATAAGGGCTTTGATCAATTTCACCTTTTATGAAATCTGCCTGCACGGATCTTTTTATGAATCCTGTTTTCATTTTTGAAATTATGCTTTTTGACTCTGTAATATTACTGTCACTCTTGAGACCTGCCTTATCGAGGTAGGTTAAATTTTCTTTGGAAAATTTGAGTGATTGTAAATGAAGATTAAAAATCCGGATTGTGTCGGATGCCGCAATTACATCGATATACTGAAATGTGGAATTGTAATCATTGGGATAATTTACAACAGCTTGTTTGGCAATAACCGGGAATTTAGAAAAGATGATAATTCCAAAATGATGATAGCTGTCAAAATCATCTTTGATCGCATAAGAATAAAAGTAATCACTGAATTTTAACTTCTTACTGATGTCGGGAAAATAATTAATACTCTTTTTTCTCTCACCCAAAACGGCCTCCTGGAAGCAGGCGATATCGGGATCATAAAAGTTTATAAGATCAAGCATTTGATCTTTTATCCATGGCTTGTCTTTGTAATGTTGAATGTTTAGTTGCTCTATATTCCAACTCATGATCCTGATGTTTCCGGGCTCTTTCGCAATGTGAAAGCTGGAAGAAAAATTTATAGCAAAAACATTTTTTACGGCTGGCCATCCGGCAACTATTGTAAGTATAGATAGACTTGCCCAAAAAGGTTTTGCAAACAACCAGAATACGGCGAACAAAATAAGAAACAACAAAAAATAGGGAAAGGCAAAAGTTAAAAGCCCGAGAAACCACCAATAGCCGGGCTTAAAAAATTGAACACTTGCACCGGCAATAAACAGTAAAGCAATAAGAATATTGAAAGCTATTGTAATTTTTTTAGTGAATTTGCGCAATGGCTTCGCCATCAAGAATAAGCGTTTAAGTAATGGTTGGAAAAAACAATACTATTATCAGAACTCGCTTTCTCCGGCTCTTTTCAAAATACTTTTTTCTTCTTCCGAAAGCAAGTGATAACCTTTTTGATTTATCTTATCGAGGATTTCATCTATCCGTTGCTGCGTTACTATAGATCGTTTCTCAAAAGGCTTCTGGCCTCCTGTCTTATAAAACATCTTTTCTTTTGTGGCCTGAACGCTCAGTACCTTCTTATCAGGGTTAAAAAGATTCATGAACCAAAAATAGAATTTATTCATCCATTCAGACAAGTCGTGACCTTTGCGAAGTAGCACAATAAATGCAAAACCAGCCGCACCACCGGCAAGATGTGCCAGGTGATATGCCGGGCCGCCTGTACCTATACCCGCAAAATCAATAACAATGTAAAGAAGGGTAAGAATCCATATCGGGATACCTCCATTCAACATTCTAAAAAAGCGATAGTCAGGCGCAAGAGCGGTAGTGGCTACGGCAATGGCCATTATAGAAGCATTGGCTCCATATAAATAGGCAGAATCAATAGAGCCCCTGAGCTGCGGTATGGCATAATTAGTTCCAATAAAAACAAATGCACCTGCAAGCCCGCCGTATATGTAAACGGGAAAGACTTTATTATTACCGGCGATATCCTGGAAGATGGAGCCAAAAGCCCACAGCCAAAGCATATTAGTAAAAGTCACAATAATGCCTGTATGAAAAAACATTCCGAACAAAAGCGTCCACGGCACCTTAGCCAGCGACGAAAGCTTTGCGGGCATTAAAAACCAAGGGAGAATATCGGTGCCAAAAGTATTTACCGGCGATTGAATCATGTAATAAACTACCTGGATGAGCCCAAGAATAAGGAAGCCCACGCCATTAATTCCTATCAATGCGACAAGGGCATTATTGTCCTCTCCAAGATTAATCTTTTTGAAGCGCCGGTCTATATATCTTTCAGATTCACCCATAACCCCACGAAAATTTTAAAAGAAAACAGTCATTAAAATTACCAAAAACCATGCAGTAAATTTCTTAAACAAAAATTTTAATAAAAGGTTTTTTTATCGGTTTTGTTCCAGATGATAACGAGTATTAAACCCATTGCAAGGCCACCGAGATGTGCAAAGTGGGCAATACTATCCCCGGAGGGCTGAATACCACCGAAAAGGTCAATTGCCGCGTAAATTGCTGCCATATATTTTGCTTTAATAGGAACGGGAACGGGAAACATAAAAAATTCCGTATTGGGAAAAGTATAGGCAAAGCCGGCAAGCAATCCCATAATAGCACCGGAAGCTCCCACGGCGGGAACAAAACCACCTACCAAAAATGATTGTGCAAGACCTGCGGCCAGCCCACATATAAGGTAGAAAATTAAAAACTTTTTTGGTCCCCAGACGCGTTCCAGCACACTGCCAAACAACCACAGTGCATACATATTGAACAAAATATGTAACCAGCCCCCATGAACAAACATGTGGGTTACCAGTTGGTATGGTCTAAACAGCCCGCTTCCGTAAGGGTATAGGGCAAGTAATCCTGTAAGGTTCCAGGTATTGTCAAATACTATTTGCGCCAAAAAAACAATTGCGTTTATTATAATTAGATTTAAAACAACCGGGGGTATACTCCGAGGTGATCTGTAATTGTTATATGCCATTCACTATTTTTTGAACGCAAATTTCGGAAATACTTGCGGGATATAAGGTATTTATAGTTTCTCCTTAACAGTTGATAGAAAAACACAAGTATAGGCTAAACTTTAATTTTAGGAAATGTTAGGAAAATTGATCAATCAGGAAAGTAATTTATAATTAAACCACACGAGCTTTAGGTCTTTCAGGTAATGAAAGCCTTTTGCATAAAGGATATCTACAGTGCGCAGATTTTTTTGCGGGAGCGTATTTAAATTTGCGGGAAGGCCTGTGCTAGTAAGAACCCCCGTTCTTAGAGGGGGCAGGTCTTTTTCTTCCAGAGCATACCCGATCCAGGTTTTACTGCGAAACAAAACTTCAAAATTGTTTCTGAAAAAGAGAAAAGGGCGTTTTTTCAGAATAAAGTGAATTGGGAAAGTGATAAGAAAAAAAACTGCAAGGGCAATATCAATTAAATTTTTACTACGCCTTTGTACCGGCAAATTCAGCCGGTACTTGGAGTCGCCCGAAAGAGAATTACCCGCGGCATTTTTCGTTTCACTGCCAATTAAGGTATGGGTGCCGGATGTATAGATTTTAATGCGTATACTTCTTTGTAGCGTTGAGATTGACGCTATTATTTTTTTGAAGGACAAAGAACCTTCGCAATAGATAATTTCCTTTACGGGATATCGGTTTAAAAGAACAGCAAGTTCTTCCAGTTGACCGATTGTTCTTTTGTCACCTTCTTTGCCGGGTTCTATTCTCCCCAGAACCCTTTCCTGCATTCCTGCATTTTCTAACAAGGCAAATACTTCGTCAAATTCAGTTTCGGTGCCGGCAATTATCGTTTCATTTACCTCATCTTTTTCCAAAGCGTTTTCAATAATATTCCATTTAAGAAGCAATATTCGAATAATACTCATGGATAAAAAGGCAAGCAGGGACCCGAAAAATAATATGCCTCTCGAAAAACGAAGGCTCTCCGGCAACAGGGAATACACAGAAAGAATTACCAATATAGCAGTAAGAATTGCCCTGTTTAACCTTGATTGCTTGTAACCATTATCATACAAACCCGCAAAATAGGAGGCTATTAAGAAAAGAGCCGTAAAAACGGGGAAGGCAATCAGAAGCATATTGGGCGAATAATTCACCTCACGTTTTACAAAACTGCTCCAGATGTATTTTACAAACCAGAAGCTCGCTAAAATTATTGCGGCATCTATAAATTTAAGCCCGATCCATTTTAAAAATTGAGCAAAGGCAGCTATTGCGGCACGTATATAAATAGCCACCTGAATTAATAAATTAAATAGCCCTGCCTTAGGACCGCCGTAATGTTTTTTCACAAAAACACTCATGGCTTTGTAAAACATTCTTACATAATTGAGCGAGCCTTTTTTGGTGCTTTCTCCTTTAAAATGAATAATGCTGCTTTCAGCAAAATAAAAATTCTTATACCCTGCCTTTTGAATCCGGTAACTCAGGTCAATGTCTTCGCCATACATAAAAAAACTTTCGTCAAAAGAACCAACTTCTTCAATTATCTTTTTCGGTATCATCATAAAAGCGCCGGCTAAAACATCCACTTCATGATTTTCATATTTGTCAAGGTTTCCAAGATGGTATTTTGCAAAGATCCTTGAGCCGGGGAAAAGCTTTGTTAAACCCGAAAGTTTGTACAAAGAGGTCATTGGGGAAGGGAAAGCTCTTTTACTTTCTTTTAAAAATCTACCTGAACCGTCAAGCATTTTCAAACCGAGAGCAATGGAATCATCTTTCGATTTTATGTATGAAATACATTTTTGAAAACAATCTTCAGGAACAATTGTGTCAGGGTTCAAAAAAAGAATATAATCTCCGGAAGCTTTTTCCAGGGCCTTATTATTTGCTTTTGAAAAACCTTCGTTATCGTGACTCCAGATAAAATTTACTTCACTGAATTTATGCAGAAAGAAGTCCCTGCTTCCGTCAGTAGAATTATTGTCGACGACAAATATTTCCCCCTCAATATTTTGCAAAGCCTTGGTTACTGAGCAAAGGCATTGCTCGAGAAAGTACTTAACATTGAAGTTTACTATAATCACAGAGAGCAGCAAAAGAGGAATAGTAATTTGATAATTGAAAAGGGATTCTAAATAATTTCTAAAAGCTGCAAAGTAAACAGAGCTTTTGCATTAACAATAAAAATATTTCAGTATAGTAAGCATTAAAATTTGCAATAAATATTTCTCTAAATAAATAAATAAACATTTATAACCTTTGCGCATGTATAAACAAACCCTCATCGAGGCTACTGAAGCCGGAGCCAAAGAATTAAAACGGTTCTTCAATGGCAAATTTAAGATCAGTAATAAGGAGGGACTTAATAACCTTGTTACCGAAGCTGATCATGCTGCTGATAAAGCAATTCTAAAAATAATCCAAAAGGAATTTCCTTCGCATGGAATTGTAAGTGAAGAAAGTGCCGAAAAGGTTACCGACAGCGAGTACAAATGGATTATTGACCCGATTGACGGAACGGTTAATTTTGCAAATGGCATACCCATCTGTTGCGTAAGTATCGGGCTGGAGCATAATGGGAAAATGATTATGGGAGCTGTTTACAACCCGATAATGGAAGAATTTTTCTTTGCTGAAAAAGATAAGGGCGCTACGCTAAATGATAAGAAAATATCAGTAAGTGAAAAGGCTGAAGTATTGAAAAGTTGTCTTGTTACAGGTTTCCCTTATACTTACCTTGATCAGCCAAACGGTCCCATACAGGTTTTCGAAAGGTTGATACGAAAGGGGGTTCCGGTGAGAAGGCTCGGTAGTGCAGCAACGGATCTTTGCTGGGTGGCGGCCGGCCGTTTCGACGGTTTTTACGAGCATCAGCTAAATGCCTGGGATAGCGCTGCGGGCTTCCTGATCGTAGAAGAAGCAGGAGGTAAAGTGACGGACCT
The DNA here is from genome assembly GCA_038251675.1 of Chitinophagales bacterium. Lineage (GTDB taxonomy): Bacteria > Bacteroidota > Bacteroidia > Chitinophagales > Chitinophagaceae > Ginsengibacter. Next base: position 65,326 of record JBBSBD010000002.1, read on the forward strand.
TAAAGGAGAAACATACTCACCATATCAACCAGGGATTGTTGCAACAAATGGAATTATTCATGATGAATTGATAGAATGGGTGAAAGGAAATTTGAGTTAGAACTCATAAAAAATAGCGTATTCAAAAAATAATAATGCAGGAAGAAAGAACAGAAATATCAACACTCGGAGAGTTTGGCCTGATAGATCATCTTACAAAAAATAACGAGATAAAAAACGCATCTACCATTTTAAGCGTGGGAGATGATGCCGCTATATTAGACCATTTTGGTAAGCAAACAGTTGTTTCAACAGATATGCTTGTTGAGGGCATTCATTTTGATTTAATGTATACGCCTTTGAAACATCTGGGATATAAAAGCGTGGTTGTGAACCTCAGCGATATTTGTGCTATGAATGCCACACCGGCACAAATAACTATGAGCATCGCATTCAGCAATCGTTTTAGCCTTGAAGCTCTCGATGAATTTTATGAAGGGGTATATGTAGCCTGTGAAAAATACAATGTAGATCTTGTTGGCGGTGATACTACTTCTTCGCAAAAAGGGTTTATTATAAGTGTAACCGCAATCGGGGAAGTAGCACCGGATAGATTCGTGAAAAGGAGTGGCGCAAAGAAGGGCGATCTTATATGTGTGAGTGGAGATCTTGGCGGCGCTTTTTTAGGATTAACATTGCTCGAAAGAGAAAAGAAAATTTTCCTGGAAACCAAAGGCGTGCAACCTGATCTTGAGAACCAGGATTATATTGTTGGGAGAATTCTAAAGCCTGAAGCGAGAAAAGACATTGTTGAATTTTTCGCGGCCAACGATATTTTGCCTACTTCTATGATTGATATAAGTGATGGCCTCAGTAGCGAGCTATTACATATATGCAAGCAAAGCGATACCGGCTGCGTATTATATGAAGAAAAAATTCCTGTCAACGATATTGCCAGGCAGTTTGCCTATAAACTTGAACTGGACCCTACAGCCTGCGCACTTAGTGGCGGTGAAGATTACGAGCTGTTATTTACTATAGCACAGGCCGATTTCGATAAGATTAAAATCAACGAAGAGATAAGCGTAGTTGGCTACATTACCGGTAAGGATGAAGGATCCAAAATAATTACCAAGGGAGGCAATGAACATAAACTTACTGCACAGGGATGGAAGGCGTTTTGAAAAAAATGTTTATTTACCGGTCTTTTTTGATTTTGAACAATCGTTTTCGCAATAGATTTTCGCTACACATGAGGCATCTTTTATTCCTTTTAATTTTTCCGCTTCTTTACTCATGCTCTGTTTCAAAAAACTATAATCCAAATAAAAAATATTCTAAAGAAACCCTCAGGGAAGACTATACATTTCTTAGAAATGTCCTCGAAAAGAAACATCCCGCGCTTTATTGGTATACGCCCAGGGACAGTATGGATTATTATTTTAATGAAGGGTACAATGCCATTGCCGATTCCATGACCGAGTTACAATTTGGCTGGAAAATAATTGCGCCGCTTACCGCAACCATCCATTGTGGTCATACCAGTTTTAGTATGAGCAAAGGATGGAATAAATTCATAAGGCATAAACATATTCCCTCTTTTCCACTCTATTTAAAAGTATGGGGAGATACGATGGTTGTGGTAAATAATTTAAACAAGAAAGATTCGGTAATAAAAAGAGGAACAATCATCACTTCTATAAATGGCCTGGCAGTTGATGATATGATTAGCCGGATGTTTTATTTTATGGTCGAAGATGGATATTCTGAAAATGTAAATTATATTCGCCTCAGTGGAAATTTCCCCTATTTCCATCGTAATATTTTTGGACTATATAAGACCTACAATGTTGGTTATTTAGATAGTACCGGCATTGAGAAAAATACAATGCTTCCTTATTTTGCACCGCCTGTTGACAGTATTGGCAAGGGGAAAAAAAACGTTCCCGGCATAAAAGAAAAAAAGCCCCGCAGGCGGGAAAGGCTTGAAAATGCCCGGGCGTTGCAAATAGATTCTTCTACAGCATTAATGACGATAAATACCTTCACAAAATCACATCTTCATCATTTTTTTAAAAGCTCATTCAGGCGCGTGAGGAAAGAAAAAATTAAAAATTTAATTATTGATATACGGGCAAATGGCGGCGGGGATATTGATAACTATGTGTTGCTCACGAAATTTTTACGGAATACATCCTTCAAAGTGGCGGATACAGCGTATGCCGTAAGTAAAAACTTCGGGCCTTATACAAGGCATATTACTTCAGGCTTTTTTAATAACCTGGGACTGTTATTCGTGACCCGTAAGAAGCAGGACGGAAAATATCACTTCAGGTATTGGGAGAGGCATAGGTTTAGTCCAAAACAAAAAAATCATTTTGAGGGACAGGTTTATGTGCTCACTAACGGGTTGACTTTTTCAGCTTCGACTTTGTTTTGTAATGCAATCAAAGGCCAGCATAATGTTACCCTTCTCGGGGAAGAAACGGGTGGTGGCTGGTATGGCAATTCCGGAATTATGATACCGGATATTATTTTACCGAAAACAAAATTGCGTGTGAGGCTTCCTTTTTTCAAGCTGGTTCAATATAATCATATCGCGGAAAAAGGCACCGGCGTTATACC
>JBBSBD010000003.1:0-66471 GCA_038251675.1 Chitinophagales bacterium
AGTCACGAGAATTTTATTTCTCAACTCCTCAATTGTCCAGATATTTTTTAATGTGGTGATGAATTTCTTCACAGAATTATCAAGATTTATTTATTTGCAATTTCTATTTCAGAAAGCAAATATCCATTAATTATTTAACTATTTCGATAGTTCCGCCGGCAGACTCGATGGCACCTTTTGCTTTTTCACTCACTGCATTTACCTTGAATGGAATGTTTGCTTTTAAAACGCCATTCCCCAGGATTTTTACACGGTCGTTTTGACCTATAAGGTTGTTGATGTAAAGATTTTCAGGAGTAAATTCTTTGAGGGAATGTTTCTCAATGAGCTGATCTATTTGTCCAAGATTAAACACTTTATATTCAACCCTGTTATTATTTTTAAATCCTCTTTTGGGAAGTCTTCTCTGGATTGGCATCTGGCCACCTTCGTGGGCCATCTTAATTTTATATCCGGCACGACTCTGTCCGCCTTTATTACCTTTCGTAGAAGTTCCACCTTTACCGGAAGCTTCACCGCGGCCGATTCTCTTTTCTTTGTGGGTAGCGCCTTTTGCAGGCCTTAAATTGTGTATTTGCATTGTACTTTTTTGAACTTAACGCCCCGGTACCGGAGCTCGCTTTAAAAATATATTTAGTGTTACTAAGCCAATTCTTCCACTGTTATAAGATGATCAACTTTTTTGATCATGCCTAAAATTTGTGGAGTGGCTTCAACCTCTTTTGTAGCATTGAGTTTTTTCAAACCAAGTGCCTGGAGTGTTAACTTCTGGCGCTGCGATCTGTCGATCCCGCTTTTTACTTGTTTAATTTTAATTTTTTTCATCGTAAGTATTTTTTCCGGTTAATCTTATCCGTTAAAAACTTTCTTTAAAGAAATGTTTCTTGTTTTAGCTACAGCAATAGGCTCTCTTAAAGTTGCCAACGCTTTCACGGTTGCTTTTACCACATTATGCGGGTTTGAAGAACCAAGTGATTTTGCAAGAACATCAGTAATGCCTGCACTTTCCAATACTGCACGCATGCTTCCTCCCGCGATTACACCAGTACCTGGTGCACCTGGCTTAATCAAAACTTTAGCGGCACCCTCTTTGCTCCATTGTTCATGAGGTATTGTTCCGTGCATAATGGGAACTTTTATTAAGTTCTTCTTTGCATCATCAATGCCTTTAAGAATTGCTTCCTGAACTTCCTTTGCCTTACCTAAGCCCTGTCCTACTACACCGGCTTCATTGCCTACAACCACTAGCGCAGAAAAGCTGAATGCCCTTCCACCTTTTGTTGTTTTAACAACACGGTTTATAGAAACTACTTTTTCTTTAAGTTCGAGATCTGCTCCCCTGATTCTTTGTGTATTTGCTTTTAACATTATAACTATTTATAATTTTTTTATTGAAGATTTAGAGGCGATGCTTAAAATACCAGTCCGCCTTCTCTCGCGCCTTCTGCCACAGCTTTCACACGGCCATGGTAGATGTAACCGCTCCTGTCAAATACCACATCTTTAATGCCGAGCTCAGTAGATTTCTGTGCAATCGCAGCACCCACTAATTTACTTTTCTCAACCTTGTTTACTTTCTGAGCTGCTAAATCCTTTTGACGCGAAGAAGCGGAAGCTATAGTAGTTCCGTTTTCATCATCAATCAATTGAACATAAATATCGTTGTTACTTCTAAAAACACTGAGCCTTGGTTTGGTTGCGCTTCCGCTTATTTTCTTGCGAATACGGTATCTTATTTTTTGCCTGGCGATAACTTTTGAATTCATTATATTTTTATTTTTACCCCGATTCTGCCGGAGTTTTTTTAATCAAATCGTTCGACTTTGATAATTATTTTAATCTTACTTACCTGCGGATTTACCAGCTTTTCTGCGCAACACTTCGCCAACAAATTTCACGCCCTTTCCTTTGTAAGGCTCGGGCTTGCGAAGACTACGAATTTTTGCCGCTACAGCTCCCAGCAATTGCTTATCTATACTTTCCAAAGTAATAATAGGGTTTTTACCTTTCTCCTGGCCTGTGGAAACTTTTAATTCTTTAGGTATTTCAACAATAATATTGTGAGAATAGCCTAATGAAAGATCAAGAAGGTTTCCCTGGTTGGAAGCTTTGTAACCTACACCCACAAGTTCAAGTTGCTTGGTATAGCCAGTTGTTACTCCCTGTACCATATTGTTTACAAGTGAACGATACAAACCGTGCATGGCTCTATGCCTTATCTGATCCGTAGGACGTTTGAACTCAATTTTATCATCCTTCACTTCCACTTTAATGTCGCGGTCGATAGCCTGCTTTAGCTCACCCTTAGGGCCTTTAACTGTTATTACATTATCATTCCCCACAATAACATTCACACCATTTGTAATTATAACAGGATTCTTTCCAATTCTAGACATAGCCGGTTTAAATTTTATAGTAATATTTGGTTGTGTTCAGCCACGACTAAGGCTTAATTATCTCACCAAAAAATAAATTAATAAATGTTACACAATACTTCACCACCCACTTTTTGTGCCTTGGCTTCTTTATCGGTCATTACACCTTTTGAAGTAGATACAATTGCTATTCCTAAACCATTTTTAACTCTTTTGAATTCATCAGGTTTTGAGTAAGAACGTAATCCCGGGCGACTTACCCTTTCCAGGCTTTGTATCGCAGGAAGTTTTGACTGGGGATCGTATTTCAAAGCAATCTTTATTAAGCCTTGTTTTGAATCGTCTTCAAATTTGTATTTCAAAATATATCCCTTATCGTACAAAATCTCCGTGATGCGTTTCTTCAAATTACTTGCAGGAATTTCCACAACCCTATGGCTTGCCATCTGTGCGTTTCTAATTCTTGTTAAATAATCTGCTATAGGATCAGTAACCATTGTATTTAAATTTGTCTTTTAATTTTTACTCTTATCATTTTCCTTCTTTAGGGGATAGGGGTTTTACCAGCTCGCTTTCTTTACGCCTGGAATTTTACCCTGCAATGCCATATCCCTAAAAATATTTCTTGAGAGGCCAAAATGCCTTAGATATCCTCTTGGGCGGCCTGTAAGCTGGCAGCGGTTTTTTAACCGAACCGGAGATGCATTCTTTGGAAGAAGATCAAGTCCGCGATAATCGCCGGCTTCTTTCAAAGCTTTTCTCTTTTCAGCATATTGCGCTACCATTTTTTCACGCTTTCTCTGTCTTGCTTTAACTGACTCTTTAGCCATAGTTTAGTATTTAGATTTTAGTATCAGGTATCAAGAAAGCATTTTCACATCTTGCTACTTGCTACTTGTTTCTCACAACTTGTACTTATTTTTTTACATTTTTAAAAGGCATTCCTAATTCCTTAAGTAATTCAAAAGCTTCTTCATTTGTAGATGCTGTTGTTACAAAAGTGATATCGAGCCCTGTTATTTTGTTTACTTTATCGATATCAATTTCAGGAAAAATAATTTGTTCAGTAACTCCCAAAGTATAATTGCCCCGGCCATCAAATGACTTATCACTAATTCCTTTGAAATCTCTTACACGCGGTAAAGAAACTGAAACCAACCGATCTAAAAATTCATACATATTCACGCCGCGTAAAGTAACTTTTGCGCCAATGGGCATATTCTTACGCAGCTTGAAATTTGATATGTCTTTTTTCGACATTGTTGCAACAGCCTTCTGTCCTGTAATTGTGGTCAATTCTTCAATGGAAACATCCACCAATTTCTTGTCCGCTACTGCACCATTTACACCGCGATTGATGCAAACTTTTTCAAGCCTTGGGGCTTGCATTACCGTTTTGTAGGCAAATTTTTTCATTAACGCAGGTATAACTTCCTTTTTATACTTCACTGCAAGCCTCGGTGTATATTTATCAGTACTCATGATTTAATTACCTCCCCTGATTTTTTAGCAGTCCTCACTAATTTTCCATCCTCTCTTTTCCTGCTTATTTTTGAATGTGATGAAGATTTAGCATCCCAAAGCATAACATTAGATATAGCGATCGGTGCCTCTATTTTCAAAATACCACCTTTAGTATTCTGAGCGGATGGCTTTGTATGTTTGGTAACAATGTTCACACCTTCCACAAGTACACGGTTTTTTTCTGTTACCACTTCTAACACCTTTCGCGGTTTTTTAAGGTCTTTATCGTCACCCGTTATTACCACGACTGAATCGCCTTTTTTTATGTTAAACTTCGGTTTAAATCTTGTCTTCATTTTTGACAAATATTTTGTCTGTTTTTAAATTAATCACCCCATTTTTTGGGGGTGCAAAGATACATTTATAATACTTCAGGGGCAAGAGAAATTATCTTCATATATCCTTTGTCTCTCAACTCCCGGGCAACTGGCCCAAAAATTCTTGTTCCTCTTGGTTCGTCAGATGCGTTCAAAAGAACGACCGCATTATCATCGAACCTGATATAAGATCCGTCTTTGCGACGAAGCTTATTTTTAGTGCGCACAATAACCGCCGTGCTTACTGTTCCTTTTTTAATACCACCTGCAGGTATGGCATCCTTTACCGTAACTACTATCTTGTCGCCGACGTGTGCATAATCCTGGCCTGAGTTGCCAAGAACACGAATGCACAACACCTCTTTTGCCCCGCTGTTATCTGCTACATTTAACCTGCTTTCTTGCTGTATCATTTTCGTTTAGTTTTTAAACCTGGTATTTATATCTGATCCTGATTTTAATCCGGGATCAGCTTTCAAAGTTCAAGTGCATCTAAGACACACACTGAACCATTGAACAATTATTTTACTTTTTCTACAACTTCAACCAATCTCCAGCGCTTCAATTTGCTCATAGGTCTTGTCTCCATAATTTTCACAACGTCGCCAATACTGCATTCATTTTTCTCGTCATGAGCATGAAAGCCGGTGGTTTTTTTCACAAACTTCCCATAAATAGGATGCTTTACTCTTCTTTCAACTTTCACGGTAATCGTTTTATCCATCTTGTTGCTGGAAACTACACCGGTTCTTGTTTTTCTTAAATTTCTATCGAGCATTATAATAATATTTAGGATTTAGCACCTAATTGTTTCTTTCTTAATTCAGTCTTTAAGCGTGCAATATCTTTCTTTACACCACGAATGTTCATTGGGTTTTCGATTGGAGAAACCGCGTGGGCAAATTTTAATTTTTTAACCCTCAGTTCATCTTCTTCGATCTTGGATTTAAGATCTGCTTCACTCATCTCTTTTAGACTATTAACGAAATCGTTTCTGTTAGACATTGTTTTTAATTTAATTAGTTAACTGGCTAATTAGCATCATAATCTCTTCTCACTACAAATTTTGTAGCAATAGGTAATTTTTGTGCTGCAAGTTCAAACGCCTCTTTTGCAACTTGAAGCGATACGCCATCAGCTTCAAACAGAATTCTTCCGGGCTGTACAACTGCTGCCCAATATTCAGGGTTACCCTTACCTTTACCCATCCTCACTTCAGCAGGTTTTTTGGTAATGGGCTTATCAGGAAAAATTCTGATCCACACATTTCCTTCACGCTTCATGTGACGCGTCATCGCTTGCCTGGCTGATTCTATTTGCCTGTTAGTTAACCATACCTCTTCAAGAGCTTTCAACCCAAATGTTCCAAAGGAAATGGTAGCACCGCGTTTAGTATCACCCTTCATACGGCCTTTCTGCATCTTTCTGTGCTTCGATCTTTTTGGCTGTAACATTTTTTACTTTATTTGAAAATTATCGTGTTGCAATTTCTATTTCTATTGCAATAAAAAATAAATTAGAATTATCTTCTTCCGCCACCACCTCTACCGGCACCGCCTCCACCTCTCCTTTCTCCACCGCCGCCACCGCGTCTATCTCCCCTGTCACCTCCACCACGTCTATCTCCAAAACCACCTCTTCTATCACCTTGCTGCATATCTCCGTCAGTCTTTCCACCACCTGCAATTATGTTCGGGTTTAAATCTCTTTTAGCAAGAACTTCACCCTTACATATCCAAACTTTCACCCCGATTTTACCATATACAGTTTGGGCAAATACGTTTGCATAGTCTATATCCATACGTAATGTGTGCAAAGGAGTGCGGCCTTGTTTGATTTCTTCGCTACGTGCTATTTCAGCTCCACCAAGCCTGCCACCTACTCTTACTTTTATCCCTTCAGCGCCCATTCTCAATGCTGAAGCAATAGACATTTTAATAGCTCTTTTATAGTTGATACGATTCTCAATCTGCCTGGCAATTGTATCTGCTACAATATTTGCATCAAGCTCAGGGCGGCGTATTTCAAGAATATTTATCTGTACATCATCTTTTCCTGTAAGTTTCTTTAGCTCCTCTTTGATGCGATCTACTTCTCCACCGCCTTTACCAATTATGATACCGGGCTTTGAGGTATGGATAGTAATGATCAGTTTATTCAATGTACGCTCGATTACGATCTTCGCAATTCCACCTTTATTGATACGGGCATTAAGATAAGTCCTGATCTTATCATCCTCAACCAGCTTCTTTGCATAATCTTTTGGATGTGCAAACCAGTTACTTTCCCATCCACGGATGATTCCTAACCTGGCACCAATCGGATTTGTTTTTTGACCCATATTCGGTTTTTATTTTTTTGTGTTTTTTGTTGCTGATTTATTTTCCGTTATTTCTTCAGCAAGTTTTGCTTTCCTGGTAGCCGCTTTTTTTGGAGCAGCTTCTTTTTTTGCTGTTGCTTTTTTAGTTGCCGGCTTTTTTGTTTCTGCAACTTTCTTCTCTTCTGTTATAGGAGCCACCTCTTCTTTAGCTACTACTTTCTTTACAGAAGGAATAGACCTGGCATTGTTACTATCTACAATAATGGTAACATGATTGCTTCGCTTGCGAACACGATACCCGCGTCCTTGCGGGGCAGGACGCATACGTTTAATAACTCTTCCACAATCCACCATGATGGTTTTTACAACAAGACCCGCGTCCTCTACTTTCTCATCACTATTCTTTTGTTCCCAGTTGTTAATAGCACTCTTTAGTAATTTATACATCGGTACCGCAGGATGCTTTGGATTGAATTGCAAAATTCCCAATGCCTTTTCAACTTCAAGACCACGAATAAGATCTGCCAGTAAACGCATTTTACGGGGAGATGTGGGATAGTTATTAAGTTTAGCTACTGCTTCCATTTTTTTATTTCTTTATTCTAAATACTTCTGAATTGTATTTAAAAATTATGCGATCTTTTTACTTGAGTGTCCTTTAAAATTTCTTGTTGGTGCAAATTCTCCAAGTTTATGCCCAACCATAAATTCCGTTACATACACCGGAATAAATTTATTCCCGTTATGAACTGCAAACGTATGTCCTACAAAATCGGGCGTAATGGTTGAACGACGCGACCACGTTTTAATAACACCTTTCTTAGTTGTTCCTTCATTGATGCCGAGCACTTTATTCTCAAGCTTAGCTTCTACGTAAGGACCTTTTTTAATTGAACGAGCCATTTGTTATGTACGATTTAGATTGTACGATGTACGATTAAAAACCCTTTTATTTATTAGGTAATTTCTTACCATTTCTTCTTTGAATAATCATTTTATCTGACCCTTTACCACGTGTGCGGGTAACCTGGCCTTTTGCATACTTACCGGTTCTGCTTCTCGGGTGCCCGCCAGATGCTTTTCCTTCACCACCCCCCATCGGATGATCCACTGGATTCATTGCAACACCTCTTGTTCTGGGGCGAATACCTCTCCACCTGTTCCTTCCAGCTTTACCCATGCTCTGCAGATTGTGATCGCTGTTGCTAACAACACCCACAGTAGCGTAACAATTAATTAAGATTTTTCTTAACTCGCCACTTGGCATTTTTAAAACACCGTACTTCTCTTCCTTGTTAGCAAGTTGTGCGGATGATCCGGCACTCCTCGCAAGCTTTCCACCTTGGCCGGGTTGCATTTCAATATTGTGAACAACCGTACCTAAAGGAATATTTTTGAGCATTAAGGCATTTCCTAACTCGGGTGCCACAGCATCGCCACTTAATATAGTAGCCCCAACCTGCAAACCTTGCGGAGCAATAATGTATTTTTTTACGCCGTCAGTGTATACGATCAGCGCTATAAAGGCACTTCTGTTTGGATCGTATTCTATACTTTTAACAGTAGCCGGAATATCTTTTTTATCTCTTTTAAAATCAATAATACGATACATTCTCTTGTGGCCTCCACCGAGATAGCGCATGCTTCTGCGTCCCTGTGAATTGCGGCCTGCGGTATGATGTACTTTTTCTACCAGGCTTTTCTCAGGAACATTTGTCGTAATCTCAGCATAGGCATTACCTATTCTCCAGCGGGTTCCTGCGGTTGTTGGTTTGTATTTTCTTAAAGCCATGACGATTTTTATTTAAATTCCGTTTAAGAAGAATTCTTAATTTAATTTTTATCTTTTATACATTACCATATAAGTCAATGGTCTCTCCTTCTGCCACTGTTACGACTGCCTTTTTCTTAGCTGGTTTTCTACCTGTAAGCAAGCCTGCCTTGGTATTGCGCTGCTTTACTTTAGATGGCATTGTCAAAGTATTTACCTCCTGCACCTGGATGCCATAAAATTCTTCAACAGCCTTCTTTATCTCCAGTTTGTTCGCCTTCCTGTTCACAATAAAAGTATACCTGTTATACTTTTCAGTTAACCTGTTAACTTTCTCCGACAATACCGGCTTTATTAAAACTTCAGACAGCTTCATGTCTTTTTAATTTTTGTTTGTTTCTCTTTTTGTTTACAATTATTATACTTCAGCTACCTCTTCATTTTCCTCCACAAATATTTTAGCCGCACTTTCGGTAAAAACTACCGCGTCAGAATTAATGATATCATATGTATTAATATCACTTAATAAAGTGCCGCATATAGATGGTACATTACGAAAGCTTTTGTAAAGATTTTCGTTATGCTCAGGTATTATGAAAAGTGCTTTCCTGCTTTCTGTATTGAGACTTCTAAATATTTGTGTAAATTCTTTTGTAGAAGGAGTTTCTATTGAAAAATCTTCAACTATAAAGATTTTGTTTTCTTTCGCTTTACTGCTTAATGCACCAATTTTAGCCAGATCTTTTACTTTACGATTTAACTTAAAATCATAGCTATGAGGTTTAGGTCCGAAAACAGTACCGCCACCTTTATATAGCGGATTACGGATATTTCCTTTTCGGCTTCCACCTGTACCTTTTTGCTTATGAAGTTTTTTAGATGACCCTTCAACTTCTGCGCGGGTTTTCACCTTATGCGTACCTTGCCTGCGAGCAGCGAGGTATTGTTTTACCGCAAGCCAGATCACGTGGCTATTAGGCTCTGCACCAAATATATCATCGGGCAGTTCTATCATTCTGCCAGTTTTTTTTCCTTCTTTATTTATTACTTCTAACTGCATATTATTTCTGGATTAAAACGATGGAACCATTGTGGCCGGGAACCGAACCACTTATTAATAGATAATTTTTTTCGGGGAAAATCTTTACGATCTTAAGGCCTTTCAATTGCACTTTATCATTGCCCATACGACCTGCCATCCTCATTCCTTTAAACACTCTTGCAGGATAAGATGAACCACCTATTGATCCCGGTGCCCTTGACCTATCGTGTTGACCGTGTGATTGCTCACCTACACCATGGAAGCCGTGCCGCTTAACAACACCCTGAAAGCCTTTACCTTTCGTAGTGCCGATAACAGTCACTTTATCGCCTTCATTAAATATGTCAACACTAATGGTGTCGCCCATATTTTTATCTGTTTCGCTATCGCGTATTTCTTTTACGAATTTCTTTGCCGATGTATTTGCTTTGGCAAAATGGTTTTTTTCTGAGAGTAGGGTGTGCTTTTCTTTTTTATCACCAAAAGCAATCTGGATTGCATTGTATCCATCAGTATCCACAGTCTTTTTCTGTGTTACAACGCATGGGCCCGCTTCAATAATGGTCACAGCAGTCTGCTTGCCATTACTATCGAAAATGCTGGTCATGCCAACTTTCTTTCCAATAATACTTTTCATTTCTACTTTTTATACCCAGCGCTCCTCTTTGATACTTCGGTAAACTCAGTACTCAGAGTAGATGGGTGTTACAATTTTATATAAGAACTATGCTTGTTACCTTTTCCTCTCGGAATCAGGCAGGGCTTACTTTTATGCTTTTATCTCAACATCCACACCGGAGGGCAAGTCAAGCTTTGACAATGCATCAACGGTTCTTGAACTGCTAGTATATATATCCAGCAAACGTTTATGTGTACACAACTGAAACTGCTCACGGGCTTTTTTATTCACGTGAGGTGAGCGCAAAACAGTAAATATTTTTTTGTGGGTAGGTAAAGGAATGGGTCCTGTAACTACTGCGCCTGTACTGCGTACTGTCTTAACAATCTTCTCTGCAGATTTGTCAACAAGATTGTGATCGTAAGACTGAAGTTTAATCCTGATTCTTTGAGACATATTTAAAGAACTTTTTAACCAAATTTATTTTGGGAGTGCGAAGGTAAGGGTATAGATTTAAATAGCAATAAATAAATTAGAAATTTTATAAAAAAACTGCTAAGTATAAACCGTAAATTTATTCCGCTTATGCTGGCATAGAATTTTCACTTCTTAGAAAAACTTAATGTTATGCAAAATGATAATTCAAAAAAGAATTCCAGTATTGATTTACCAGATTCAGAAAAAGATAAAAAAGAATTAGCAGTTGAAAGCTTCACTATGAATCTACCTGACGTTTCTGATATTCCCGGGCAAGAAAATATAAACCCGTCACCATTGGGTGAAATGGCCGATGACACTATTTCGTCGGCTGATGAGGAAGGCGATTCAATATTCAATGACGATTTAGATGAGGACATTGAGGAAAGTGCAGATTCCAATGTTACCAGGGAAGAAGTAGATGACTTGCGCATAAGTGCCAATGATATGCCAACGGAGGATGATGAAAACCTTCGAAGGGCAGCGCTCGACAATACGGACAATGATGGCAGCCCATTAAACGAGAGCAGTTTTAAAAACAATGTAACAGGCACAGGCCTTGATGTGCCCGGCGCAGAAAACGATGACGAAGATGAAGAAATTGGCGAAGAAGATGAAGAGAATAATGAGTATAGCCTCGGAGGCGATGATCACGATTAATCTTATACCTAAAAGATAATTTAGATAAAGGCTTTCTCAACGGGAGCCTTTATTCATTATAGCTTTTCATTTTTCCCTTTATTACACGGACGTATAAATTTCTCTTGTTTTGAAATAAAAGTTACAAAATATAATTTTTATGTAAATTGTTTTTATGCAATTACCAGATTTTTCAAAACCTCTATGGTTTGTGCTTGTGACTATGATTTTTTTTATGATCATCACTGGACGGTATTTCCTGGTAGCGGGGCTTTTTTACCTTGTATTTTATATATGGTTTCCACAAAAATGGGTTGCAAGAAAAATTAATTTGAAAGGATACAAAAAAAACCAGTTCAAAATCGAGGTTACTTGGAGCATGGTGACTTCATTGATCTTCTCGATTGCCGGCACCATCACTATGATTATTTGGCAAAAGGGATATACAAAAATCTATATGAATGTAAACGAATATGGATGGTGGTATTTACCCGTAAGCTTAATCATTATTATGATCATGCACGAAACCTATTATTATTGGCTGCACAGATGGATGCATATTCCGTCGGTGTTTAAAATAGTACATAAAGTTCATCACAACAGCAATATTACTTCCCCGTTTACAGCATTTTCCTTTCATCCGTGGGAAGGAATTCTTCAGGCAATTTTTTTACCCATAGTGCTGATGATTTTACCCATACATTATTATGTGATAATTGTTCAATTAACTATAATGACGGTAAGCAGTGTTATTAATCATCTGGATATTGAAATTTATCCCGGATCATTTTACAAAAACATTTTTGCAAAATGGTTTATCGGTGCTTCACACCATTCATTGCATCATAAGCAATTCAAATATAATTATGGATTGTATTTCACTCTTTGGGATAAAATAAAAAAGACGGAGAGCCCGCTTTTTGAAGAACTATTTAAATCTAAAACTTCAAAAGAGACTGTGTGATTCTAAAGGAGTTCAAATAAAAAAACAGGTGCAGACGACTAAATTTGATTCCAGATTTTCCAACTCTCTTCCGCTTGTATACTAAGCATTTGTTCGCCATTTTCAATAACAGCTCCTTTTTCTTCCGCCTTCGAAAGAAAAAGGGTTTTGGCTGGATTATAAATCAAATCAAAAAAATAATGATTTTCAGAAATAAATTGATAGGGTAATTCAGGTGCCACATCCATGTGGGGAAACATTCCCGCAGGTGTCGTATTTATTATAATATTAAATTCATGCAACATAGCAGCAGTAATATTACCATATCCAATGACGCTATTTTGCAACGAATTTGTTCTTGATACAAAAAGATAGGATATTCCCAGTTTTTTCAAAACATAAGCTATTGCCTTGGAAGACCCACCAGTACCAAGTATCAGTGCTTTTTTGTGAATGCCTTTTAAATGCGGTTTGAAAGTTTCTTCGAAACCAGTCACATCGGTATTGAAGCCGGACCATTTTTTATTGGCAATCTTTATACAGTTGCAGGCACCTATCTCCTTACATTCAGCGGAAACTTCATCAAGAAAAGAAATAATTTTTGACTTATACGGAATTGTAATGTTCAACCCGCAAAGATCAAAGTTGTTTTTTAAATTAATAACTTCCCTGTCAAGGTCAGGCGTTTCAAAATTTAAGTATACACAATTACTTAGATTTTTCTGGATAAACTTTTCTGTAAAATATTTCTGGGAAAATGAGTGGCTTAAAGGATTGCCGATTAACCCATAGACTTTCATTACACAGTTTCTTTATTAAGGTACAAATGAAAGGTGTCTCCCCGAAGCCCGATACGCATTGCTTCAAGGGCAATTATTTCAGATGGTGCAATATTGCCAAGATTAACGTTACAACCTATAAGTTCCAGGAAATATAGCTGCTGGGATTTTTGTGGAGCTTCCCACAGAATTTTTTCTTCAGGAATTTGAGTAAGTATTTCTTGTACCAATCCTTGCCTTACCTCACCGGTGCCGCGATAAATACCAACGTTACCAGCTTCACGAGCCTCTGCTATCACATATTTTGCGCCTGCTTCCAATTCTGCTTTCATAAGTTCAATCCATTTATACGGCGGAATAATATTTTCAGCATCCTTACTTCCTACTTCACTTAATACTGTTCCAATTTTTGTAAGCTTTTCAATATAACCGCATTTTTCTGCATGAGGAATTTCGATAGATCCGTCGCTTACCTCCATATAAGTAATATTGAAATCCTTGCAAAGATTTATATAGTCTTTAAACTGATTGCGTATTAAAAATGCCTCGAACAAAGTTCCGCCAAAATAGACCGGGATTTTGGCGGACTGATAAATTTCAATTTTCTCTCTTAGATTGGGTGTGACAAAGGCGGTTCCAAATCCTAATTTAATAATATCAATATGAGGATGTGAAGCACTGATGAGATTTTTTGATTCTTCAACACTAAGGCCCTTGTCCATTACCATTGTTAAGCCATGCTCCCGTGGCTTGCTTACCCTGTCAGGAATCTGCGAGAGATTAAAGTTCATACTTAAGTTTTTAGTTTTGGAGCCAAAGATAGTTTTGTAAATCCAATATCCAAAATGGCGGTAGGTTTTTAGTTATCTCTTCTTTCTGGGGCCTTTACCTTTGTACAAAGTAATTAATTCCACTATTGACTGGTGCTGCAACAGGGATGGATTTAACCCGATAAATTGCTTTACAAGCGCAGGAGATTTTTGCATACCTAGTTCTGCAAGAAGCAATGCTTCTTTTGATTTGCCTAAAGCAAAAAGCACCACCGCTTCGTAAAATATAAAAAGTGGCTTGTAGCTAGTATTTTTTTGAGCATTATGAACCTGTTCAAGAGCCTCTTCGTAATATTCTGCATCATAAAGGCACTTGATAAGTTCCTTCCAGCCATTTGAATTTTTAGGCCTTGCTTTTATAAAACCAGAGAAATGAATAACAGCATCTTTGATGCGATTCATTTGAACATAGCATTTCGCTAAAGCTAAATGATAATCCGGGTGAGAACGACTTATTCGTATGGCGCTTTCAAGATTTTTTACTGCACTTTCCCAATATCCCTCATTCATATAGGTGCAGGCAATCTTGTAGTATAAATGACTGTCGTCTGAATTAAGATGGGATGCTTTCCGGTAATGCAATCTCGCCTGCGCCTGGTTCTTTAGTTTTTCATAACAATGGCCAAGAGCCTCGTAAATCACTTCTTCAGGCATGGAAAGTTCTAATACTTTTTGCAAAACTTCGATTGCTTCGCGGTATTTGTGAAGTCTCAGGTACGCATCGCCCATATTGCGATATGCATAATCGAATTTCTCGTCAATCGCAACAGCATATTGGTAAGAATCAATCGCTTTTTCGTAAAGCTTTAGTCCCTGGTATGCTGCGCCAAGATTAAACCAGGCTAATTGTGTATAAGGATGCTCTTCAATTATATATTTATGAAGCTTTATACTTTCCTCGTTACGACCAGTGTAATCAGTCCAAAAACAAATTTTGTATAATGCTTCCTCGTTAGTATTATCCTGCTCAAGAATTAGCCGGAGGCAATTAAATACTTTGTCAAAATCTTCGTAATCATCGTAAACATCTGCCAGTTCAAAAAGTAATTCTATTTTTTCCTCGCCTTCAAATACATAAATAGCATGTTCTAAAATCTCGGCTGCTTTTTGGTGATTATCCAATGCAAGGTGCGCATCAGTTTTTAGAATATATAAATTGATATCTGTGCTATCCAGCAATTCCGCTTTTTCCAGTAGCGAAAGTGCTTCGCGATATCGTCTTGTAGCAATTAACAGGTCTGCTTTTTTAATAAGGAGTGAAGCTGAATATGGAAATTGTTCCACGCCAAAATTTGCAGCTTCCACAGCTGCCGGCATATCATCACTTTCATCGAAATAATCGATGATTCGTTCAAACGCATCTTCTTCTAAAAAGGTAAATTTTTTCCCATCCTTAAAATTATGATACTGTTGAAGTAGTTCCTTAAGTTCCTCTCTGTCCTTTCGATACGGGTTTTCTTTCATATTGTGATCAGATAAGTTATTCCAAATTACAATTTTTTTTAAAATATTCAAGTTTTCACTTTAACGGCTCTTATTGTAATAATTATATGATAAACGGCGTTTTTTTGTAGAATTAATTCGTATCTTTGTTAACAATACACTAATCTTTATAAATGTTTAAGTATTCCAGAATTTTTATAGTGGCTTTAACCTTCTGCGGAATTTGCTTTATTGCTTCTGCAGATAGGGGAGGTTTTGTGAAGAAAAACAAAACCAGGTTAAATATTGCTACCGCCGGAAACCTCAAAAATTCTATAAGATTTAATCTAAAATCAGAAATGAATTATAAGGGAAGTTTCTTAATTAATCAAAGGCAAATAGGAAACACACTGGTAAATGATGCATTAATATCTTATAAAAAAGGAAATACTATTTATTTATTACCTTATAAACAAAAAGTATTAATTCCTGAATATACACAGGCAGGAGGATATAAGTTAATTATAAGATCAAGAAAGTAAATCGAGAACTTTTTAAATATAAAAACCGCTTATCGCGGTTTTTTTTATGCACTGTAAAAAATTGAAACGGCTATTTTTTTGTCTCATCATAAGTAAGTACCCTGTAGCCTGATTTAGGAATTTCAAATTTTGATGCGGGTACACTATCATACGTTATTTTAGACAGCGTAAATTTGAACTTCATTTTTCCTGACTGCATTTCATACTGCACTGCAAGACCCGGCAAGGTTTTAAATTGATAGTCGTAATTTTTATTAGATAACGTAACATCTGTTGTATAATAAACGGTAAAAGTAGATCCATCCTTCAATTTTGCAACCGCCTTTCGGCAATTGAAGCCTTCTATAACAGTTGTTTCCCCCGAGTTTTCAAAAGTAATTCCGTCATACTTTTTATTATTCTTTTCCCAGTCTTGGGGTGTGAGGGTAATCATAAGTTTTTGGCCGCTATAATCTTTTAATATTACACCACTGCCTGTCGTGGCGTTGTGAATAGTCGCTTCACTTCCAAGGCCACTCACCATTTCTGTACGGCTCATATTATCTTTTAAATACACGGTAGTTGTGGCGCCGTCAAGCATATCGGCCATTTTAGGTTCTGTACTTCCTGTTTCTACAGATATACTATAAACAATGCTTCCTTCATTAAGGGCCTTTTGTGCCTGGGTAAAAAGCGCCATCAAAGAAAATACACTAAAAAGCAATAAGCTGTAAAACTTCATTATTAATTTTTTATAAACTTAATAAATTAAGTTCTTTAAAAAGACTTTATTGATTCAATAATAGTTGCAGGTAACTCTACTCATTTATTCCGGCTGTTAGATTTAGCCTTGTCGGACATGCTTTGCAGTTTCTTATTGCTTTCCTGCATTGCCGTAACTCGTTCTTGCCATTTACTTTTGGTAGCGGGTTTCTTTTTGTTTGCCTCTAACTGTGCAAGTATTTTTTCGTGATCTATGATATATTTCTGAATTACAAACTGTATCAACAAAGTAATAGCATTGGAAACGGTGTAATACCATGTGAGGGATGAGGGTAATCTATTAAAAACACCTAACAGGATTATTGGAAAAATAAATGGCATATACTTCATAACAGGGTTGCTGTTATCCTGCATATTACTCATCCCATAAAGCGAAATAAGCAGGCTCGTAATTACTGCAAGAATGGTAAAAAGGCTTATGTGGCTTCCGTAAAATGGAATGCTAAATGGCAAATTATAAATTGAATCGTAAGATGAAAGATCGGTTGCCCATAAAAAACTTTTTCCCCGTAGCGTAATATTAGAATTGAAAAAATTATACAGTGCAAAAAATATGGGGATTTGAAGAACCGCCGGTATACAACCACCTAAAGGATTTACACCTGCACTTCTGAAAAGTTTCATCTGTTCCATTCCAAATGATTGCTTATCGTCACCAAACTTTACCTTCAGCGCATCAATTTCCGGTTTAAGGAGTTTCATTTTTGCCCCACTTAAATAACTTTGGTAGGTAAGTGGTGAGATTAGTAAACGTATGATAATGGTAAGCAGCGCAATCACGAGGCCGAAGCTTGCTATTTTTGAAGTCAAAAAATTGAAAACAGGCATTACAAAACCCCTGTTTATATATTTTACAAATGCAAATATGCCCGATCCCAAGGGAACCATATTGTACATTTGATTATTGTAGGATTTTAGTATTTCATAGTCACTCGGGCCGTAAAATAATTGTAATGGCACATCAGCAGAACTTCCTTCTGCAATGTTTATTCTTAAGTTGGCTGTTGCTTTTGCAATAATTTTAAGGCTCGTGTCCGCTGGTGTTTCCCATTTTATTTCTGCGCTTTCAAATTTGTTTTTCGCCACAATTGCCGTTGCAAAAAATTGCTGTTTCAACGCCACCCAATCAACCGGCTTTTCAAACTTTTTGTCATCACTCTTACCCGCGGCCAGGTGTTCAAAATCATAGTCTCCATTTTCTACATAATCTATATGGGATTGCTGAGTTTCCCATTCAATATCTTTTTCCTGTTTATTAGCCTTCGCCTGCCAGTTAAGATTTAGCTTATTTTGAGTGAGTAATTTATTACTTCCCTGAAGCTTAATATTAAAATCAATCATATAATTATCTGGTGATAAAATATATTGATGTTCAACTTTTTCTCCATTTTTTGTTTGCAGAAAATAGCTTACAATGGTTTTACCATCTTGTGTAGTCTGCGGTTGAGAAGGAGTAAATAATAACTCCGAAGTCTGGGCCGTCTGATTTTCTCCAATGTTCACCGCGTAAGAAATGTTATTGAAGCGTCCATCTTCCAATATTAGTGGCAGTTTATCGAAAGTCTGGAAATTTTTAAGTTCGACCTTTTGTGGCTGTCCTCCCTTATTGCTAAAAGTAATTTTGAGAACCTTATTTTCCACGGTCATCAATTCTTCTTTTGCTGAAGAATCCTGGATCACGTTTGAAGCCAGCGCAATAGTATGGGTAGAGTCAGGTTTTGCTGCTATTTTTATGGAAGTATCAATCTTCGGTTTTAACTTATCAAGAGAATCTTGCTGGTGCTGCCTTTCTTTTTCAACCGTAAGCTGACCTTGCCTTGTATAATAAAAATATCCAAAGAATAATACCGCCAATAATACAAATCCAATAACCGTATTCCTATCCATTCCCATATTTAAAAATTAGT
Organism: Chitinophagales bacterium; assembly: GCA_038251675.1. Classification (GTDB taxonomy): domain Bacteria; phylum Bacteroidota; class Bacteroidia; order Chitinophagales; family Chitinophagaceae; genus Ginsengibacter. The sequence continues at coordinate 18,270 of JBBSBD010000003.1, forward strand.
TGGCAAATGTACACAAACTTTAGGGTTCCGATATTACCAACATAACAGCAATAAAAAAGCCCCCGGGTAACGGAGGCGCTTTTTGATAAAAAATATCTTATTTCTTTGCTGGAGCGGCTTCCGCCTTCGCAGGAGCGGCCTTCGCAGGAGCAGCCTTGGCATCGCCAGCAGGGGCTACTTTCGCAACGCTTGCTTCTTCCTGCTTAAGTTGACGTGTCATAGTAACTGAAGCTATTGGAATACGAGGAGAATTTAAAATTTCCATATTCGCAGCCTTAACATCCTGTACACGAACGTTCTCATTAAGTTTAAGATCTGTAAGATCCATTTCAATATGCTCAAGCAGATACTCGGGAACAGTTTTCACCTTTAAAGCCTTCATTTTAACGGCCAACTTACCGCCTTCTTTCACCCCTGCCGGAACCCCTGTAAACTTAAGAGGAATTGAAACAGTAACTTTTTTGTTACCAACTAATTCCAGGAAATCTACGTGTATGAGGTGATCACTTACTTTATCAAACTGGAGGTCTTTCAACACACATTTGTAAGGCGTTCCGTCCACTTTAATTTCCGCCAGCATAAATTCCGATGTGTAAACGATGCTTTTAAAAGCAGATGCCGGAGCAGAAAAATTAATTTCTTTTGCACCTCCGTAAATTACACCTGGCACTTTTTCCTCAGAGCGAAGTTGGCGGGTGGCTGCTTTACCAAATTCGGTCCTGATTTGTCCTTCGATTGTAATTGTTTTCATTATAGTATTTTTTTGAGGCGCGAAGGTAAGGAAATTAGTTAAAAGTTCACCTTTTGAAAGTTGATTGTTTGCAAGCTTTCAATTTGGCAGTTAGCTATGCAAGGTTTAATGGATAGCATTATTAATCATTAAATCATCGAACTATTGAACCATTTACTATTGAACGTTTGGGCTATTCTTTTTTAGCATTTTGCTGCGAAGAAATAGGCTATTAATGCTTTTATTCTCGTATGCATTTCTTATGGCTATAGCAAAAAGATCGGCAACCGACACTATTTTTAATTTATCAAATCCCCCTTTTATTGGAATTGTATCGCAAACTACTAATTCTTCCAGGGCGCTATTCTGTATATTTTCAAAAGCGTTACCACTTAAAACCGGATGTGTGCAAAATGCGCGGACACTTCTTGCTCCTTTTTCTTTCAATAAACCGGCGCTTTTTGCAAGTGTGCCCCCTGTATCGCATATATCATCCATTAAGACTATGTCTCTATCGGTTACATCTCCTATTACCACCATGCTCGATATTTCATTTGCCCGCTTTCTGTGTTTATCACATATCACCATTTCTACTTCAAAATAACTGGCCAATTCACGAATGCGGTTAGCACTCCCAACATCGGGAGCTGCGAACGTGAGATTCTCCAGGTTTAAATCTTCTATATAAGGAATAAAGATGGCCGAAGAATCCAGGTGATCCACCGGAATATCAAAATATCCCTGTATTTGCGGAGCATGAAGATCCATAGTAATTACCCTGTCGGCACCGGCAGCAGTGAGCATATTAGCCACCAATTTGGAACCTATCGCCACCCGTGGTTTATCTTTTCTATCCTGCCTCGCATAGCCGAAGTATGGGATAACAGCAATCACTTTATAAGCAGATGCACGCTTCGCAGCGTCAATCATAAGCAACAGTTCCATAAGATTATCTGTAGGGGCGAAAGTACTCTGTACCAGGAAAACAAATTGTCCTCTTATGCTCTCATTATAGTCAACACCAATTTCCCCATCACTAAATTTTTGAATATTTATTTTGCCAAGTGGCTCTCCAAACCTTAAAGCAATTTGTCTCGCAAGGTATTGCGACCCTGTACCGGAAAATATTTTTACATTGGGATGCATTTGGTAATATAGTTAGTGAATACAAATAATTAGACTGGCGAATTTATAATTAATATTGCTTCTATTAAACCAAAAAATATGGAAAGTTCTAACAAGTCTTCCACGTCGATAAAAAACTGGGCGGTCGATGACCGGCCAAGGGAAAAGCTTCTTACAAAGGGAAGAGAGAGCTTGAGTGATTCTGAACTTTTGGCCATTTTAATAAATACCGGCAGCAAAAACAAAAGTGCAGTAGATCTTGCTAAAGACGTTTTGGCGCTCGGTAAAAATAACCTGGATAAGCTGGGTAAATTATCCTTGATTGAATTAATGACAATAAAAGGAATCGGAGAAGCAAAAGCAATTACGGTAACAGCCGCACTCGAGTTAGGAAGAAGGCGCCAGGCAATTGCTCCGCTTAATAAAACTTATGTACGTTCAAGCAACGAACTGGCAAGTTATCTAAAGGCTACTCTTAAAGATTATAGCTATGAAGTTTTTGCTGTTGTATTCTTAAATAAATCCAACAAAATAAACCATTTTGAAATCCTAAGTAAAGGGGGGATGACAAGTACCGTAGTTGACCCAAGAATACTTTTTAAAAAAGCTTTGGAAGTAGAAGCAACCTCGCTCGTTTTGTGTCACAACCATCCTTCAGGAAGCTTGAAGCCAAGCAGAATAGATGAAGAGCTTACATCCAAATTAAAAGAAGCCGGTAAATACCTCGAAATAGGTGTTATAGATCACATTATTGTAAGCGATGAAGGTTATTTTAGTTTTGCCGATGAAGGATTGATATAAAGCCCCAGCCTTGAAGTGTTAGGGACGCTATGCCTGGGCAGTAGGACCTCCGAAATTTAGAGGCAATTCCACCGCTTCAATATCTTGTATTGTTCCATTTACTGATTCAAATTTCTTTACATTATCTATCATCGCTTTCATAAATCGCTTTGCATGCGTTGGCGTTAGGATCATCCTTGCTTTTACTTTGCTCTTAGGAGTTCCCGGCATTACATTTACGAAGTCAATCACGAATTCTGCATGGCTATGTGTTATAATGGCAAGATTTGCATAGACTCCTTCTGAAATTTCTTCAGAAATCTCTATGTTTAATTGATTTGGAACGGTCGGTTGATCGGGCATATCTATAATAATTTGAATTGCAAATATAAAAAGGGGGCCTCGCAATACGAAGCCCCTTTTTATTTTCAATATTTTGAGTTTGCATTCCCCATAATAATGATTGACGAGGATTACAAAAGAGCATTTAATAATTACCTGCTCAGCACAGTAACAACAGTCCCAAAGCTTCCTGCAGCCACACTGGTTGTATAACTTACAGAAATAGTGTTATCACACGAAGAAAAAGTACCGCGTCCCGAAGCCCTGCTGGTTGAAAGGCCATAAGGTGGAACGACTCCCAACGATTGGGTCGGAAATGTTGTAAAAAAATCAGCAGGGTCGCTCCAGTCTATGCTTACAGTTACCCCCGTATCATACGTAAGATCGCCAGGCCCGAAAGGCCCGAAATAATAATCACCAAAATTCTGTATCACCAGATCGGCTGATGTAGGGCCGGTGGCAGTAGCGGAAACTACAGTTGTTGTATAAGGCCCGTACGAATCCGGATCCTCGTCATAAGTGTTATCATAGTCTCCAAGTAAAGCATTCAAATCCACGTTACAATACTTTTGGAGAATCAGTGTATAAACATCTGATCCAACTAAAGATGGTACATCGCCGCCGGTTATTGTAAAGATCAGCGTATCCCTTCTCCCGGTAGGGTAAGCCGAAAAAATGCCATTTAAAGCGATTGAATCTACTGTTTGCCCTGCGGGAATTGTAATGGTGTTGGTAGCAAGTATGTATTGCTGCCCTTCAACTGCACCACTGGGTGATGATACGGTAAATTGAATACTTATGCTTTTGTCCGGCACCCTGGTAATTCCGAGAGGAATTTTAAAAACTGAATTCGGGTCATTTGTGATAAAATAACTGCCGGCATCAGAGCCAAATAATGATGCTGTAGTGTTGGGTGTAATAATTTTATCTTTTTGGCAACCAGATAAAAAAAACATCGCACTTATCAGAACAGCAATAAAAGTAAATGTTGATTTAAATATATTTTTCATATTCATTCTTTGTAAAAATTAAAAAGCTTTTAATATCCCGGATTTTGTGTAAGGTTAGCATTGAAATTTACTTCCTCCTGTGGATAAGGTAATTCAAATCTATAATCTCCCACGGGCAGCGATGTGAATACAAATGGAATTCCCCCACCGTTTGCAAGATCTCCATCAGTAGCATCCCTCACAACAGGTAGATTTCTTCTTTTCAAATCCCAGAATCTGTCTCCTTCAAATGCAAGTTCTAATCTGCGTTGACTGTATATTTCATCGAGTAAAGCGGCGCCGCTCAACATTTCAGGAACATATCCTGCATAGCGGTTCGATTTTAAAAGAACAAGATCAGCCAAGGCAGCATCGGGATTTCCTGACCTATAATATGCTTCAGCCCTGTTTAACAAAACTTCTGCAGTCCTTATAACTTTTGCATCTACAACCCCGGCCGGGTCACCAGGTCTTCCATCATATTTAATAACATTGTTATAAACCTGGCCATTAAAAGTGCCCTGTTGTATATAAGTAGAGGTACGAATATCGTCGCTTGTATAGAGTTGGGCAAAATCATAAGTGGCTACATATTCTGATTTCCTTTGGCCTCCTACTGTTTGGTAATAATTGACTCCTTGCGAGTTCAAATTATCCAATTTAGTATTTCTTACTTTGAAGAAAACACTTGTATTTGCAGCAGCATCATCAATCCATATTTTTGGAAAATTAGCGATGTTTGGAATACTCGGAGAGGCGCCCAAAGCGTCGTTAGAAGCAGTAATACAAGAAGGCATATCACCTTTATAAAGATAAACCCTTGAAAGCAAAGCTGAAACAGCGGGCTTGTTTAGCCGATAAATACCATTGGTAATCCCGATGAGTGTTTTAGCTGATTCTAAATCTGCGATAACCAGGTCATAAAAATCCTTCACCGGTATTTTTGAAGGTTCTATTGAAGGATCTGTACTAGTTATGTAGGGGAGCACGAGATCGCTTGCAGAAGCATTTTCATAAGTTTTTCCGTACACTCTCGACATATCAAAATAAACCATTGCTCTTAAAGCAAGGGCTTCTCCTTTGGCATTATCCTTAAAAGCGCCGTCCTCAAAATTGTCAATATTTTCGAGAATCGCATTTGCCCGGCGAATGATGCTGTAGCCGCCAGCAAATAAACCGTAGGTATTTTGACCAGTATATCTCCATTCCGAATAGGTGAGCAAAGAGCCGCGACCCGGGCCAGTCTTATTAGGTATCAGGTTGTCGGCAAGTACGTCCGCAATTATATTCCAAACACCTCCAACAAAATAAGAGCCCGATGTTTTTAGACCTGCATACATACCATTAATGGCAAGGGTAACATCAGCCTGCGTATTAAATGCCTGCGATGTCTCAATCTGGTTATAAGGAAACAAATCCAGGTTGGATTTCTGGCAGGAAGAAAATCCAAGAGCAACTAAAAAAATTAAATATTTTATATTTTTCATCTTTTTTATTTATAAAGTCATTAAAATCTTACATCCACGCCAAAAGTAACCGCACGCAACTGAGGCTGGGCAAAGAGGTTAAATAATCCGGGTGTAATCAAACTAGTTTCGCCGTTTGATTCCCCTACTTCAGGTAGTCCATGGAATTTTGTTCCTATCCATAAGTTAGTTCCCTGAACATAAAATCTTAAGGATTTCATTTTTATTTTCGATGCTATTGATTTAGGTGTGGTGTAACCGATCGTAACATCCCGCAAAGTGATATAATCGCCCTTTTCAAGATACTTATCCGTGTCAAAAGTCTTTCTTTGAGCGAGATCATTAACGTTTGCATAACGTACAATATCGCCCGGTTTTTTCCAATAATTAAAGGCATCTGTCAACTGGGCGTCGTTAATATTTTCACCTTCACTGGCGCCGACCTGATATATATAGTTCATAATATAGTTACCGCCGGAATAGTAAAACTGGGCATTTAAATCAAGCCCTTTGTAACTGATAGAGGTACCAAAACTTCCGAACCATTTTACATTAGGCGACTTACCCTTCAAAAGCACAGCATCGCTGGATGAATAAGTTTCTGTAAGGTTGCCATCTGCTGTATAATACAACTCTTTACCGTTAGAAGGGTTGATTCCAGCCCACCGGTTAAGAAAGTACGTATACGATGGCTGCCCTTCCGTAAAATAGGATAGTGTTTGCGGAGTGTTATTTGAATATAGTTTCAAAAACTTATTATCATTATGAGAATAGCTTGCAAATAAGTTTACAGTTAGGTCCCGTCCCCGGATAATGTCACCATTAAGCGAGAACTCGAATCCTTTATTTTCAAGATTGCCAATGTTGCTTGTGAAGGATGTAAAGCCCGTAGTGTAAGAAACATTTCGCGGATAGATAAGATTATTTGTTTTCCTGTTATAATAATCAGCAGCGCCGGATAACCGGTCATCAAAAAATCCAAAGTCTAATCCAAAATCATAGTTTTTATTTGTTTCCCATGTTAGATCAGCGTTTGGAAGCCTTGCAGGTACTGCTGCCGGTAAATCGCTGTATTTGGTAGTAAGGGCGTAGGTACCGAGATTATCATACAGTCCTAATGGAACATTTCCCGCAGTTCCTATTGATGCTTTAAGTTTTAAAGTGCTCAATATTTTTGATTTGAAGAAATTCTCATTTATTATATCCCATGCACCACCTACAGCCCAAAAGTTTGCGAATCTCTGATTTGCTCCAAATCTTGAAGATCCATCGCGACGGCCTGTCACATTCAGGTAATACTTTTTATTATAATCATAAGTCACATTGGCAAAGTATGATAACAGGGCCCAGTCTGATCTGCTTGTAGTAGCTGTTTGAGCACTTCCCGCGTTATCCTGTGTATTTACAGATGCTGTAGGAAATCCCCTTGCGGCCAAAGAATAGCTGTAAAATTTATCCTTAGTGTATTCCTGACCTGCCAGAATAGTAATACTATGTTTTTCTGCAAATGTTTGCTTCCATGTCGCTGTATTGGTAATCACAAAAACAAAGTCCCTATTGCCAGCGTCAGACTTTTGGTTATATCCCAAAATTTTTGCAAGGTTAGATCCAGGTTGGAGATAATTTTCCTGGCTCAGTGTATTGAAGTTTATACCAATTTGAGTCTTAAAAGTAAGATGCCTAAAGAAATTTGCTTCAGCATACATTGTAGTAAATGTCGAAACCCTGTCAAGCACACTTGGATTATGGTCTGTTCCTTCCAGAGGAGAGTACCCTGCATGTGTTAAGTTATATGTTGTCCCGTCACTTAAATAAACGGGCTCATAAGGATTAATTATAAACAATGAAGTATAAGCAGCTTGTGTGTTATATAGGGAGCGCACGTTATTTTCCTTACTATGCGTTACGCCCAGGTCTGTGCCTAATTTAAACCAATCAAGTGCCTTATATTCTACATTTAACCTTCCTCCGGTCTTATTCCAGTAAGATCCATAAGAAACGCCATCTGTCTTACTGCTATTCAAGGAAAAATAATAAGTGAATTTATCATCGGAGCCTGAAAGCGCTACTTCATGAGTTCTAACCCTTCCTTCGGGAAGTAAAATGTTAGACCAACTCTTCGGCGCCCTGCTTATAGTTAAATTCCACAGATCGCTTCTTTGAGAAGGTGAGATATTAAACAGGTTGCTTCCACCGGGGAAAGTTCCGTTTGCAACACGATTGCTTATCATCGTATCAAGAATTGGATTCGTAATGTTTCCTTCATACTCATATTGCAATTTTTCCTGGCCATTCATCAGCTTTATATTCTGGAGATCCAGTGCATTTGTTTTTCCATATTGAAATGAATAACGTAAAGTTGGCTTACCTCTTCCTTTCCTGGAGCTAATAATAATTACGCCATTTGCAGCCCTTGATCCGTAGATTGCCTGTGAAGCGGCATCCTTTAGAACACTTATGTCTTCAACGTCATTTGGATTAAGCAAGCTATAGGCCACCGAAGTAATAGGGATGCCGTCAAGTATTATCAACGGCTCACTTGAAGCATTAATGGAACCTGTTCCTCTTATCCTAATATAACCATTAGCGCCAGGCCTGCCGCTTTGGCCAGTCACCTGTACCCCCGTGGCTTTACCTTGCAGTAATTGGGTAAAATTACCGATAGGTTTTTGTGCAATATCTTTCCCAGCTACACTTGATACGCTACCCGTTACCTCCTTTTTCTTTACGGTCTGGTAACCTAAAATAACAACCTCTGTTAAAGAGTTTGCTGTAACAACTAAAGAAACATCAATGACTGAGCGATCAGCAATTGATTCTTCCTTTGGCTCCAGGTTTATTCCTGAAAAAACGAGGGTGCCTTTGTCTACGGAAACAGGTAAGGAATAAGTGCCATTTGTTGCAGTAATTGTTCCTGTACTGGTACCTTTTAGTTGCACTGTAGCATTCGCAACAGGCACTCCTTTATCATCAGTGACGGTTCCGGTAATCGTTTTCTTTTGGGCAAAACCGGACATCAGCAAAAGGAATAGTGATGACAAAGTCAATAGAAATTTTCTCATGTGTGATTAGTTTTATGAAAATTGTTGTGTGGTTGTGGATTACAAGGAAAGCGATAATATCTTGTTCAAGTAACCCCTCTAACGCTTAAGCATGACAATGCAATATCATCGTTCGCTGCTTAGGAATCACTTTTATAATTAAAATCGCTGTTTGTTGCATTTCTGGTACCTGATTCTATAACTGTAGTAAACGGAACCCGCGCTCCGTCATCATCTGTTACTGTACCTGTGATTACCTTTGATTGAGCTGCTGCTATTCCTCCACTTAGTAAAAGCAATAGAAAAAGCGTAAGATGTCTTCTCATGTGTAAAATTTAGTTTTGTGTGCCTCGTAAATTAGGAATAACTTCTTAAAGAAAACCTAATTTTCTTAAATAGTTGATATAATAGGCTAATAGAAAAAGACATTCCACGCGTATTAATCGCTGCATATTTTACTGCCGGTTATCAGCAATTATAGCTCAAAAAGTTTCTTTGCCCCGGCATGATTAAAAATCTTGCCGCTGATTTTTTATAAAATAAAAGCCGCCCCAAAATAGGAACGGCTTTTATAAAATCAAACCAATAAATTATCAGAATTTATCGAAGAACAATTTTGTTTCAACCATATCACCTCCTATTGCTGAAGCAGCAGCATCATAGTTGGCTGTGTTTAAGTTTTGCTCATTTACCGGGTAGGTAAATCTCACCGGGAAATCGCTAAGGGCGGAAGCCGGAGCTACGAGTGCCGGATAATCCAGTCTCCTAACTTCAATCCAACCGTCCCATCCCCTGTTATATAAAGCAATCCATTTTTGCATACCTATCTTTTGTTTGTAAGTGCCCGTTGCAGTAAAATAATTCACTGATGGTTGAGCCAGATAGGCCGTAGCCTGTGTAGTATTACCGCCCCAGTATAATATAGAAGCAGACACAGCAGCATTATAGTGCTGAAGAGCGGTGCCACCAACATTGTAACCTCTTTCAACTGCTTCAGCTAAAGCAAACTCCATTTCATCGTAGCTTAAAAGCACCCCCGGGAAATCCGCTGCAACTATCTTTTCAGCTGGTTTGGAAAAAGTAGTATAGTTACTGCTCGCTCCGGGGTTGCCGCCAGAATAACCGCCAGCAAAATCATTGGTGAAATATAATGAAATCCTGGGATCATTTAATGGCGACATAACATCGATAATTGTTTTACATGCGACAAAATCCTTACGCCCACTCTGTACCAGGTCAACCCATATCGGGTTGGTATTGGGCGGCCCTGACTTGTATGCGAATAAAGCATTGTCAGCATTTGAGGAGAAAACACCTGCAGCCACAGCAGATTCTACAACACTTTTTGCTTTGGCATCGTCGGCATCCGCGAGAGTTATTCCCATTTTCAGTTTAAATGAATTGGCAAATAAAATCCACGAGTCAATATCTCCTCCATATATTATGTCTGCTGAACCGTAGCCATCGGCAGTATTATCTAATGCTGCAATATCTCCATCAAGGCGTGTGAGCAAAGCATTATATACTGCAGCCTGGTCGTCATATTTTGGAGCCGTTGTCGCCTCAATATTCAAGGCATCAGTGTATGGGATATTTCCATAGGTAGTTACCAGGTAGTAGTAAGAATATACCTGCAAAATATCAGCCATTGCATCCTGGTTTTTCTTTTGCGCCGCAGAAATGGTGGGATCTTCAATTTGCTTACTCCGCTCAAAATCTTCTAAAATATCCCTGTAAAGTGCATTCCACATGTTTTGAGGAATGGGCCTGGTCTTCAGGTCATAGTTACTTTCATCCGTGTAGGTAACTTCCTGCCAATATTGATCAACTAATCTGAAGATATTCAAATTCACATTTGATGATGCTAACAGATCGGATAAAACATGCTCAGCATTTGTAAATAATGAGGGTGCTGAAACTGATTGGGGTGCTTTTGGGTTTACATTAAGAGATGTAAGATCTTTTTTGCACGACGTAAATACCAGTAATGGCAGCAATAATGCTATTAATAATTTTTTCATGGTATTTTTAGAATTTAAGTTTAACATTAAATGTGAAAGTCCGTGTTGTAGGATATGCGCCTTCCTGGTATCCTTGAAAGTTACCTGAAGAAAGGATATCCTCCGGATCTGCATAAGGTAAATTTTTATTGATAATCCAAAGGTTTCTACCTATGATGGAAAGATCAATACCATTTAGAAATTTTGTTTTACTCACCACGCTTGATGGAATTGAGTAGGTTATTACGGCCTCCCTCAATTTTACATAACTCGCATCATATATAAATCCGGCTGAAGGTGCATAACGGTATCCATAAGCGCCGTAGTTAACAGCACTTACTCTGTTTTGATTTGGCTTACCGTCAGCAGTTACGCCTTCACGAATAATTCCACCTCCATCAGCCAGTGAATTCCTTAACGGATTCCCTAAATCATTATTACCGGCAGTTTCAGCGGGCAATCCTGTGGCAAGGCCATAATACATATCAAGAGAAAAAAGATCGCCACCATGCTTGATATCTATTAACCAGCTTAATGAAAGATTTTTGTATTTCAACGTGTTATTGATACCTCCAATCCAGTCAGGATTAGGATCTCCTATAACCTCATTAGCTACGGTAGAAGTTTTATACCGGCCATTCGCAAGTACAATTCTTTGATCAGCCGGACCGGAAGATTTACCATTTGGATCATTAGGATCATAATACACAAAATTAGTACCGCGAATAGTTCCATAAGGCTGTCCTAAAGTCGCATTGGAAGTACCCCCATTCTGGAAAGATGCCAGAACAATGTTATTTGTGGGCAAGCCAGTGGCAGGATCATTATAAAGATCAATTACCTTATTTCTGTTCCTTGTCCAATTTGCAGTAAGAGTCCATGAAAAATTTTGCGTTTTAACCGGAGTAACATAAGCGCTTAATTCAAATCCATGGTTCTTTACAGTTCCTGAGTTTAGGAACTTTGCACCGTAGCCTGTAGCAGTAGAAACTGAAACTCCAAATATCTGATCGAATGTTTTCGCTTCATAATAAGACACATCGAATCCTGCCCGTCCTTTGAAAAGCGTAGCTTCTATACCAAATTCCGTACTTTTTGTACGCTCTGGTTTTAAGTTAGCATTGGCTTGTGTACTCGGAACCGATGTCTGAGGACTTGACCCAAATGGTGAATTAACTGTATAAAAAGATAACGTTCTATATGGATCGGTATCATTACCAACCTCAGCATAGTTCGCCCTCAATTTTCCATAAGACAACCAGCTAACATTTGGAAGTAGTTTTGAAAATATAAAACCGCCGGATACTGCAGGATAGAAGTAAGAATTGCCTCCTTTAGGCAACGTTGAAGACTGATCGTTTCTAAAAGTTGCATCTGCGATAAGTAATTGCGCATAAGTCAGGGTAATACCGCCGAATACTCCACCCACTTGCTTCACGCCGTCATATTCTACAGGAGCATTTATTGGGTTTGATGAGTTTGACAGTGCATAAATACCGGGCACACTTAAGCCGCCATTGGTAGTAGCATAAATACTTGTTTCATGATTTTTTCTCAGGTTAGTTCCTGCTAATACTTTCAAATTGAAATTAGTAGAAATGTCCTTATCAAAATTGGCTAAGAAATCAAAGTTAGTCTCGCTATAGTTATGATTATAACGTGAATAATATGGAACGCTAACGCTTCCTACATTTTGTCTTTCTTCCTGGAGTTCGCTATAGCTATCTAAGGAAACTCTGCCAAGAAAGCTAATTGAATTAGTAAGCTTATAATTTAAGCTTAGATAACCCATATACCGGTTACGTGTATCAGTCTCAAAATCTTGATACCTGGTAAAATAGGGATTATTCCAATAAATCGGCGTAGGATCCGTAGGATCCGCAGGATTCCAGGTTACATTTTTCTTTGTTCTGAAATAAGCATCTTTCTGTTCTTTGATATCGGTATTTACCTGCCACCACTGTCTGAAATTACCAGCTAAATTTTGATCGTCATAACCCGTTCCATAACGCCCCAAGCCGTCAACGTTAGAAAAGTTTACACTGGCAGAAGCCGTAAGCCTATCAGTAATATTAAGAGAGCTTTGGAAATTTACGAGGTTCTTTACAATTTTGCTATTGGGCATAATTCCATGATCATCGTTTCTTGTATATCCTAAACTGAAAAGCCCTTTATCGGAGCCCCCCTGCATGGTTATGCTTTGATTGGAAGACCAGGCTCTCTCAAAAAATGTTGAGGGATCGTTGGCCGCGGCAACCCATGGACGTGCAGTTTTGTAATAAGGAGAAGATGGATCGAATGCATCCCACTGGTAAACAAGTAAATTAGGATCAAACTTACCTCCGTAAGAGGCATCTTCACTTGTTGGCACAACCAGCCTTCCATTAGGATCTGTTGCATCGACAGGTGCAAATCCATCATTAGGATCCCTGTAAAGGAAAAAACCACTCTCGTCTTCATAGTATTGACCATAACCACCACCATATTGTTTCTGATAGGTTAGGAAAGTAGATTTGTCAATCTTGCCGGTTGTATATCCTGAATTTATTGTGATACCCAGGCCTTTTCTGCCTTTCTTAGTAGTAATAAGTATTACACCATTACCACCCCTTGATCCATAAAGGGCTGTGGAAGCAGCACCTTTAAGTACTGTTATTGATTCAATATTATCAGGATTTATATCTGCAGCTGCATTACCATAGTCATAGCCGCCGCGGCCGGTTTGCTGATTGGTAGAGTTAGTATTCGAATTATCGAATGGAACTCCATCAATTACAAACAATGCCTGGTTAGTCCCGGTAAATGATTTTGCTCCTCTCAGAACAACATTTGTAGAAGCCCCAAGTCCATTAGACTGGCGAAGCTCAAGCCCTGAAACCTTTCCCGAAAGATTATTAATAAAATTGGAGGAACGTTCTTTACTCACCTCGTCGCCCATTACCTGTTGTGCAGCATAAGGAAGCTGGTTCCTGTTTCTTTTAATACCTAATGCAGTAGTAATTGTAACAGTAGATAGCTCCTGGGCATTTCTTGTAAGAGTAGCGCGAACTACGTTGCCTTCAGGAGTAACTGAAGTAGCATCATAGCCAGTAGCGGTAAAGGTAATGCCGCCAGCGCCTTTCATTTTTAGGGTAAAGTTGCCGTTTGCATCTGCTGTAGTAGCATTACGTGTTCCTGTTTCCGTAACCGTTGCATACGGAACCGGGGCTCCCGCCTGGTCCGTGATTGTCCCGGATACAGATCGGCTTTGTGAAAATGCCAACACTCCACTGAGCATTAGCATTACAAATAACGTCAGAAATCTTCTCATGTGTGTTTTATTTAGTTTTAAAAAAGTTGCAAATATATGTTTCCAATAAGACCAACCAAAAAAATTGTTAATTAATGAAAATTTCACATTAACACCGCAATTATGACAATTGAACACGTAAATCTGCTGCTCAAAATTTAAAATAATATTAGAAAACAGGTATCGTTGGAGGCTAAACGGCTAAGATTGTCAAAATAACAATACTTGAAGAATGATAGGGTTCAGGTAGTTATACCAGCTATTACCATTTTTCCCACATTTTATACAAATGAGCAATTTTTTTTCATATTACTGCTAACAGAATGAGCAATCACTTAAAATACGTTGTGTATATATCAACAATGGAACGGGCTATGGATGCATAGTTGGCAGGTAAACGATTGATAGAATGCAGAAATGAGAAGTAAATTTTGGCTCTAAAAGAGAGCATCCCGAATCGCCAACATCTTTGCCGTCTGACACATTTTTTAATTTCAACATATCATCTCTACCCAATTATAAATTGAGGATGGCGTAAGTTATCAAATTCACCTTCTGTCCTGATGTGAGTCATTAACATGCCAACAGGGATATTAATTTTTGTAAAAAATATACCCAATGAGGAACACAGTCATAACCACCACACATTATAAAGCCACCAGGAGAAACTGAAATAAATAGAATCAAAAAAACGTTAGGCAATTATATTATCCATTGATTCTATTCTCATGAAAAAATTATTTTTTGCCTTTTGTCTTTTGCCCATAATATCTACGGCGCAGAATTTTCATTTTTCCGCAAGACTTGGCCTTGCCAACTACGAGGGCGATCTTAAGGCAAGACCCGTCTCCCTGTCGCAAGCAAAACTAATGGGGTCCATCGGCGCCCGCTATGATTTGTCTGAGCATCTCACCGCAAGAAGTTATTTGACACTTACATCGCTACATGCTGATGATAAAAAAGGAACCACCGCCATGCAACAGCGTAACCTGAATTTCAGCTCAGGGATTACTGATTGGGAACTTACAGCACAGTATAGCTTATTTAGTCTTAATGACCACTGGTGGACGCCTTATGTATTTGCCGGTATTGGTATTTATCATTTCAACCCATATACAAAAGATACAGCAGGTAAGAAATATTTTCTGCAACCACTCAGTACTGAAGGCGAAGGCTTTATGCCCGGCGTTAAGAATTATAAGCTCACACAATTCAGCATTCCACTGGGAGTGGGTGCCGAGTATTCACTAAACGAAGACATGCGCATAGGCCTTGAATTTGGCTATCGTAAGATATTTACCGATTACCTCGACGATGTTAGCAATGTATATGTGGACCAGGCTACCCTGCTAAACGCAAGAGGAGCAAAGGCCACTGAGCTCGCTTATCGTGGCAATGAAGTGCAGGCTGGCAGCTACCCTGCGGCGGGTGTAAACCGTGGTAACCCCAATAATAAGGATGGCTACTATTACATTGCACTAACCTATACGGTACGGTATTTTTTCGATAAGTACAAGAAGATAGCGGGCCTTGCTTCCTTTAAGAAGGACAAGAAAGTGGGTTGCCCTGCCTCAAGGCAATAATAATTTTTGCTTTGCTAACTTTACTCAACTTTTAAACGGAATTAAATTGTTATAAGACAATTTGATGCCCGCTATTATTCGGTTTATCCACTTGAGAGAAAGGCTAAAGGCACACCTGCATAATCATTGAAACTGGAAATAATGGCCGATAGAAAGACCGGAACATTATCATTCCAACCGACACTTATCACCACCTCTTATTCGTTTATTGGTTTTGTACAACAGCTTTGAATCGCCTTCTTTTCAACATCAACTTTGGGGCTTACGTATGGTATGCCCAGGCCCATACCTCGTAGAATAAGCAGGCACGCCATCATCATCATCATATAAGGATACGCCTTCCGGATCTTTTGCCTGAGGCTGATGCTTATGTAATTTCCAAAAAAAGCAATGCTCCACATCATAGGTAAAGTGCCCAGTCCAAAAAAAGCCATAAAAAAAATACTGCCCGTTACGTCTCCGGCAGATACTGCAACTGCTGCAGCCATATATACCAGGCCGCAGGGAAGCAGCCCATTAAGCAAACCGATTGAAAAGAGGGAGGAGATATTTTTCTTTAGAAATAATTTGCCTAAAGAGGAACGCAATTTTTCAAAAAAAGCAGGTATGAAAGTATAATTCTTGAAAGATGAAGTCCTTTTCGAGACGATTACAAAAAAAATAATAATCAATCCTAATGAAATGGACAGCCATTGCTGGTATCCAAACAGCGCCACGCTCCTACCGATAATTCCAAAAACAAAACCAAACCCCGCGTAGGTAACTACACGTCCCAAATTATACACCAATGCTCCCGAAAATTTTGACCAATCATTATCTTGTTTCACCGGGAGAGACAAGGCTAAAGGCCCGCACATACCAACACAATGAAAGCTGCCAAGCAATCCCATTGTAAACGCAGCAAGAAGCAGTTGGGCCATGATTGTGATATTAATCTATTACTAATTTCTTTTCAAAATAGTAGCTCGTGCCGTCTGCCTCCCAGCTCAATTGCAAGTTGTACTCGCTTGCATTTCCCCTGGGAACGGTCATAAAAACAGGAGTATCTTCTATTGAAAATTTTTGGGTGATATCTTTATTTTCATCGGAAGGACAATACAGTATCGCGTTGCCGGTAATTCTTTTACCTGAAAAATCTTTTGGGAAAATAATCCGCAATTTACCATCAGCCACTTCGTACTTCACCGTATCAGATAACTGACTGACGCTGTTCATAGCATCTATCTTATCCTGGTATTTGAGTTCTTTTTCATAGTAATCTGTAGTTACCAAATCCGTTTTTTGATTGGATGATTTAAAAACCATAACCAGTATTCCAAACACAAAAACTGTATATACAATCAGAATTTTATAGCCCCAGCTCATAAGGATTTATTTTATCAGTTATAAATTTCAGGACCGATGAAAGTGGCCTTGATTGTTTTTATTTTCTTATTATCCTGGTACATGCCGATCTGCAATTCTGTTTTCCAATTCTTGACATCGTTCCTGTTAAGCTTCACAAAAAACTGAAGATGGGAGTAGTCTTCTTTTTTTACAACCGCGCTGCTGTTGCCTACAATTTGAATTTCACCTTTTACATTTTCAAGTTTCAGGTTATAAGAAATATCCTTGTGTGTTTTATTCGCAAGCTTCAGGTTGTAAAGATTGCTGATGCGCCCGTCGGGCAAAGATGTATAAGACATACCTGCAGTTCGCATAAGCCTTGCATCAAGATCGGTGCGGCTCATCAAAAGAAAAAGTAAAAGAGATAACAATAAGGCAAGTACAGATGTATATGCTTTTATTCTTGTTGTAAATTTTAGCTTTACTCCTTTTACAATGCTATTCTCTGAGGCGTAGCGTATTAAACCCTTCGGCTTGTGAACGCTCGTCATGATAGAATCGCAGGCATCAATACAGGCAGTACAGTTTACACACTCCAGTTGCGTGCCATTTCGTATATCAATGCCTGTGGGGCACACACGTACGCAGGCAAAACAATCAATACAATCGCCCTGCGGTATCAGTTCCTCTATCTTTTTTGCAAGGCTTGTACAGGCACCATCTTCTTTACAATCTACACATTTGCAATCGTGGCTTTCTTTCTTTTTTAATTTACCTCTCGGTTCACCACGCTTATAATCGTAAGCAACTACTATTGAATTTTTATCCAGCAATACGCCCTGCAATCTTCCGTAAGGGCATACAACTATGCATGCCTGCTCCCGGAACCACCAGTAAACAAAGAAGAAAACACTGGTAAAAATTAGTAAAGAAATTAATGTACCGATGTGTGCAGAAGGACTTTCCAGGTAACCTAACAATTCATCCATACCGATGAGGTAAGCCAGGAAAAAATTTGCTATAATAAATGATATGACAAAAAATATAACAAACTTGCTTGTCCGCTTTAACGTTTTTTCTGAATTCCAGGGCATTGCTCTTAATTGCTTTTGCTTACCTGAATCTCCATCAATCCAATATTCAATTTTACGAAAAACCATTTCCATAAAAATAGTTTGCGGGCAAGCCCAGCCACAAAATACGCGACCAAATACTACTGTGAAAAGGATAACAAATACTACAAAAGTGAGCATAGCGATACCGAAAATAAAAAAGTCCTGCGGCCAGAAAACCATACCGAAAATGATAAACTTTCGGGCAAGCACATTCAGCATTATTAGCGGCTCGTTGTTGACCTTAATAAATGGAAGTGTAAAAAAAACAATGAGATAAAAAATACTGAACCGGGTTCTCAAATTATACAACGGCCCCTTCGGCTTTTTAGGATTGATAAAATTTCTCGTTCCTTCTTTACTAATAGTGGCTACAGAATCCCTGTAACTTCCCGTCTTATCTAACACTGTAGTTGCTTCCATTTTAAATATTTATACTTTGTACCGCTGGCCTATTGCGTTTTAGTTACCGCAGGTTTTGATTTACTATTAGATTTCCCGGTGATGGTGGTAGAATCGCTGGTGCTCGTGTTTAAAGAATCTGTAGCAGGCAACGCCGATGCTGACGAATCTACATACAAATCTCCCTGTGGTGCTTTTGGATTCGGAGGATTGGTACCATGCAATGTTGTCACGTAGCTGGCGAGGGAGCTTATTTCTTTCGGAGAAAATTCATTTGCCCAGGATTGCATGCCCTTGTCCGGGTAACCGATTTTAATTGATCTATAAATATCGTTTAATGAACCCTTATGCAACCAATAGTCGTCAGTAAGATTTGGCCCCACACTGCCTTCACCCTGCATACCATGACAGACAAAGCATTTGGTAGAAAATATTTCTTTGGCTTTCGACAACCCGGCTGCGTCTGCCATGGGCACATTGTTTTCATCTATTTTGTCTTTATTGGTTGCTTCATACATCTCCATTTGAACTTTTGCTTTAGCCATTTCCGCATCGTACTCTTCTGTGGGATTTTTTCCGTATCCAAAAACTTCAAAGTTTAAGAGGTAAACAACAGCTATGCCAATGGTGATATAAAAACCATACTTCCACCATGGCGGCAACGCATTGTCCAGTTCCCGGATGCCATCATAATCGTGATCGAGCATAACGTCGGCTTCTTTTTCAACTGGTACTGCCCTGGTCAATTTCCTATCGAGCTTTGCCCACCATATTTTTAACCAGTTTGCTTTAGCCGGTGCGGGTGCTTTCTGAGGTAATAATTCTGTGGTAAGCCTTTTAATAAGAACTACAAGAAAGAGAATAATAACTACCTCGGTTATAAATACCCCAACCACCATGTAAAAAGTGGTAGATGATATGCCTCCATAGTTTGCGATGGTTGCTGTTGATGCTGCTTGCGCTGTATCCTGCGCCGATGAAGATTGAGCAATGAATAACAAGCCCAACATCCATAAAACGGAAAGCACTTTAGGAATTTTATTTTTTTCAATTAACTGCCTTCCTAATACAAGCAACATTTTGCTCAACCACCAAATCACAAAAGCCAGCACTATCATCATGGCCATTAAAAGAATTTCAAGCAGATTATAGCTTGAAGATGCCGTGGCTTGCACCGGCGCGGCTTCCTGGGCAATAGCGTATGTCCCGGTCATTGTAAGGAATAGGGCGGCAATTAATTTTTTAAATAGACGAATATGTTGCATACTTAATTAATTATTAGATTGACTATTTAGTTCTCCTTCATTAAAAGGCAGGTTGGATAATTCGTTCACTCTCTCTTTACCCATCCTCCTTACCAAAACCAAAAGCACTACAAAGAAGAGAAAGAAAATAAACAACGAGATCATTGCGTATATGTGAACGCCATCCATTTTCTCCGCGTATTGTTTTATGAATGTAAACATGACTTATTTATTAAAGGTGGCTGTTGGGTTTTTACTTATATCAGTACCCAGGCGCTGGATGTATGCAATCAATGCGATCACTTCTTTTTTCGAAGAAACGCGAATGCTATCGCTGAGTAAACTGTTTGAAATTTGTTCCGACTGCTTGTCAAGATCCGCCATGGCATTTTGTTCGTAATCTTTAGGGTAAGGCACACCAAGAGTAATCATTGCATGGATCTTCGCCGGCAGGTCAGATGTGTCTAAATTGTTTTCCAGCAGAAAGGCGTAAGAAGGCATAATAGATCCTTCACTCATTGAAGATGGCTCCCGAAAATGACGAAAATGCCACCCATTGGTTTTCTTGAGATTACCGGTGCCTTCCCTCGCAAGATCAGGCCCTGTGCGCTTACTACCCCATTGAAACGGATGATCATACACAAATTCACCCGCCTTTGAATATTCGCCATACCGTTCAGTTTCGCTTCGGAACGGGCGGATCATTTGCGAATGGCATGTGTAGCATCCTTCCCTCACATAAATATCTCTTCCCTCCAGTTCCAGGGGAGTATACGGCTTCACACTGCTGATAGTGGGCACATTAGATTTTATAAGAAAAGTGGGAACCAACTCAATAATGCCCCCGATTAAAATCACCACGAGGCTCAACACCATGAATTGTACCGGCCTTCTCTCAATCCACCGATGCCAGTGTTCGCCTTTGTGAGGAACATACACTTTTTGTAACGGTGCAGCTTCTGCTTCTTCATTTGCCACGAGTTTTCCGGCTCTTACTGTTTTAAATAAATTATAAATCATAAACAAAACGCCCACCAGGTAAAGAGTGCCACCCAGGGAGCGCATTGCATAAAACGGCTTCATATAGGTAACTGTCTCGAGAAATGAATACTTCAACTGGCCAGCCTCAGTAAATTGTTTCCACATGGAGCTTTGCGTAAAACCAGCCCAATACATCGGTATGGCATAAAATAAAATACCGAGAGTGCCCAGCCAGAAATGCATGTTGGCTATTTTTTTTGAAAATAGATCGGTTTTGAAAATCCGGGGAATAAGCCAATACAAAATACCAAACGTAAGCATACCGTTCCATCCCAATGCGCCTACATGCACATGAGCAATAATCCAGTCAGTATAGTGAGATACGGCGCTTACGCTTTTCAATGAAAGCATGGGTCCTTCAAAAGTCGCCATACCATAAGCTGTTACTGCGACTACCATAAATTTTAAAATAACATCGTCCCTTACCCTGTCCCACGCGCCACGAAGTGTAAGCAACCCGTTTATCATACCGCCCCAACTTGGAAAAATGAGCATGACGGAAAACACAATACCCAATGACTGCGCCCAGTTAGGCAGAGCAGTATATAATAAATGGTGCGGGCCGGCCCAGATGTATAAAAAAATTAATGCCCAAAAATGAATGATAGAAAGCTTATAGGAATAAACAGGACGATTAGCCGCTTTCGGCAGAAAGTAATACATAAGCCCGAGATACGGTGTCGTTAAAAAGAATGCAACCGCATTGTGGCCATACCACCATTGCACCAATGCATCTTGTACACCGGCATACCAGCTATAGCTTTTTAGCCAGGTATAAGGCAGTTCTCCAGAACGGACAATATGCAGGACAGCTACTGTAACAAATGTTGCAATGTAAAACCAGATAGCAACGTACAAATGCTTCTCTCTCCTTTTAATTATAGTGGCAAACATATTCCAGCCAAACACAACCCAAATAATTGTAATGGCGACATCTATCGGCCAGATAAGTTCTGCGTACTCACCACTGTTTGTAAGACCCAGCGGTAGCGTAATTGCTGCTGCAACTATTATAAGCTGCCAGCCCCAAAAATGAATGTAACTAAGTTTATCACTGTACATTCTCGCTTTACAAAGACGCTGCAAAGAGTAATAAACACCCATAAAAATACCGTTGCCGACAAAAGCAAAAATTACGGCATTGGTATGCAGCGGGCGAAGCCTCCCGAAATTGAAATAAGGTTCGAGGTTTAATCCGTGGTGAGGAAATTGACCCGGGAAAACCAATTGTAGCGCTATCCAAAGACCAATGAGCATGCCAACAGCGCCCCATGTAATAGTAGCATAGGCAAAGTTTCTAACAATTTTGTTGTCGTAATAAAATTTTTCTACCTGCATTTTGTCTGGCTTATTTTTTTTGTATTGATAATGAATTTTTCTTTTTCGTTACAGGAGGTTTGACTACATCTGCTTTGGGTGCAGAGACCGGTACTTCGTCGAAAAGCATTCTGATAGAAGGTGTGTAGGAATCATCAAATTGACCGGCATTAGCACTAAACAGAAACGCGATCAAAAAACCCGTTGCAACCAATAGGCTTATAGCAATAAGAAGAATTAATACACTCAAAGACGTTATATTTTAGGAGCCCAAAAATAATAGCGGCGCCTTTTGTACCTTATGACCCGCATCAAGTTAAAAGCTGATTTTAATCAGCGATATTATAAGTGATTTGCCCTTGCACTTAAAGAAGATAATACGGTTACCAGCAGCACGATGCTAATACTGCTTGCAGGCATCAGGATGGCAGCCAACATCGGAGACAGCAGGCCCCGAACTGCAAATGAAAGACCAACGATATTATACAAGATTGATAAAATAAAACTTGAGGCAACAATACTTCTGCCGGACCTGGCAAAAGCTATAAATTTATCAATCAATTGAACATTCGCGCCATCGAGAATGCCATCGCAGGCAGGAGAAAACTGGGAAGTATTATCACTAACGGCAATTCCTACATCACTTTGCATCAGAGCACCCGCATCGTTGAGGCCATCACCCAGCATCAGCACTTTTTTATTCTTAAGCCCTGCGGGCGAAATAGAAGGCTGCTGAAGTGCCTGGATAAAGTCGAGTTTTTGCTGAGGCGATTGATTAAACCGTAATTGAATATTTTCTCCAAATAGCTTTTTCAATTTATCTTTTTCCGAATCATTATCGCCCGATAAAACAAACAAGTCAAATTTTTTCTTTGATAAATGATGAACCAATTCTCCCATTCCTGCCCGGTAACGATTGCTTACTGTAAATCTTCCCATGTGAACATTATTCATCACCACATGCACATGAGTGCCCGTGTCATAAGATATATAACCGGGTTTTGATTGATTTATGAAATCTGCAGAACCCATCCTTACATTGATATTATTAACCCTTGCTTCTAATCCTTTGCCGGTGTATTCTTTAAATGCATCCGGATGTAAATCATCATCGGTGACCTCAAGAGAACTGGCAACAATCTTGCTCAATGGGTGTGAAGACTGCCTGGCAATATTTTTAATAGCCGCTAATTCCTTGTAGGTTAAAGGCGTGCCTTCATAACTTACCTGCGCCGAACTGTTTCGTGTAATAGTGCCTGTTTTGTCAAAAACAATCGCATCAATTTGTGCCAGTGATTCTATGACACTTGCATTCTTAAGGTACATCTTGTTCCTCCCAAAAATGCGAAGCATATTTCCATAAGTAAAAGTTGCTGAAAGCAAAAGTGAACATGGGCACGCAACGATTAAAACTGCCGTGAGCGAAGGCAATATTTTGGAACTATCATACGTCCACCAAAATAAGACAGTGCAAAAAGCAATAGCAAATAGTGCAAGAGTAAAATATCGGCTCCACGGATGGATGAATGATTTTTCTTCATTTTTCTTACTACTAAATATTTCATTATTCCAAAGCTGAGTAATATAACTCTGCGATGCTTCCTTTACAATTTCCACCTCGATGGAACTCCCAATTTGTTTGCCACCCGCATACAGTAAGTCGCCCCGCTTTTTCGAAACAGGCGCATTTTCGCCACTTACAAAACTGTAGTCAATGTTGGCGTCCCCCTTCATCAGAATCGAATCTGCCGGAATCATCTCCTCATTGCGAAGGACGATGTGGTTTGTTTTTTTCAATTGCGTAACGGGAATATTTTTTTCAATTCCATCTTCAATAACGGTCACGCCAAGTGGAAAGTAAGATTTGTAATTTCTGTCGAATGAAAATGAATCGTATGTTTTATTTTGAAACCACCGCCCTATTAATAAGAAGAATATAATCCCTGTGCCGGAATCCAGGTAGCCGGCGCCATGGCCGCTTAAAATTTCATAATAGCTTCTCGCAAATGTTACAACAATTGCCAAAGCGATGGGTGCATCGATATTTAGATATTTTTGCCGCAAGCCCATCCATGCTGCACTAAAGATACCCGATGCACTAAAAAACAGAACCGGCAGTGACAATGCAAGATTTATCCATGTAAATGTTTCCCTTAGACCTGCCTCTTCAATATTACCTCCAGAAAAATATTCAGGGAAGCTCAGCATCATGATATTTGAAAAGCAAAAACCCGCCACTCCTATCTTATAAAGCTGTTCCCGGCCAGGTCCAGCCGTCTTCTTCTTTTCTGCATCTTCAAGGCTTATGGCGGGCTCATAGCCTATAAAAGAAAGCAATTCCACAACTTTTCTTAATGAAACTAATTGGGGGTTGAATACTATAAGTATTTCTTTGTTCTGAAAATTCGTGGTAGATGAAATAATTCCTTCGTTGATTCTATGGAGGTTTTCCAGTAAAAAAATACAAGATGAACAATGAATTTGAGGTAATTTAAAAAGCACATTCGTTTGCGTGACGCTGGAAAACTGAACTATCTTTTTTGTTATGATTTCGTCATCGAGGTAAGCAAATCTTTCCGAAGTAAATTTTCCTTTTGCTTTAATGCCGGGGTTCTCATCAAGATTGTAGTAATCACAAAGGTTATTTTCACTCAAAAGCAAAAACACTTGTTTACAACCGTTGCAACAAAATATTTTATCGCCGAGGTGAATGGTATTATCGCAGGTTTCACTGCAATGATAGCAGGCGGTTTCGATTCCTGTATCAATAATTATCTGCGCTGTTTCTTGTTTTACCATGAAAGCGCTAAAGTAAATTCCCTGTGAAACAAATAGGGTGAGGCTAATCAGTAGAAAGAATGATTAATATCAATATAGCAGTGGGCAATACATCCGCACATCTACACGGCCTCAGGTAAAATAAGCAACGGGATTTTTGTGTGAAAGATCATATTTGTTGTTTCGCTCTTTTTAAACAGTCGCTCCGTCCAATCGTGTTTGTGCGGCATCATTACCAGCATGTCGGCGTGCTGCTCCCGGATAAAGTCGCTAAGTGCAACTCTTATATCAGTTGCCTCCTTAACTCGAAAATAAACCTCATCACCAGTACCGGAAACTTTTTCCTTTTGCGCAGATGCCGGAATGGCAACTCTTTCATCGCTGCCATCTTTTACAACCTTTACAACATATAGTTTTGATTTAAACAGCGTGATGATAGAAGTGAGCTGCGCCGGAACTTCATGATCAGAAACAGCAGTATCACTTGCAAACACCACCGTTTCGGGTGTAGTGTATATCGCCTCCTCAGGCACAATTATCAGCGGCAAATTTGTGTGTTTTGATAAAGACGTTGCGGTACTGCCAAATATTTTTTTAAGATTTTTGCCAACCCCCTTCATCCCGGTGATTATGAAATCAAACTTCTTTTCATTAGCCAGTGTGATGATCGCTTCACCCGCGTCCCCTTCATCAGATATGATTTGTATGTCTTTATTACCGGGGTCAAGTTTACTGGCTTCTTCAAGTAATTTACCGTCTGTCTGCATCTTCACATCATAGCCCGATACACTCACGCCCAGGCCTGCTGCGGGTGATGGTAACTTGTATGAATTGAATAAACAGACATTTGCTCCTATTTCTTTAGCTAGTGCTAATCCATAATAAGAAGCATTACGGGAAGCATCAGAAAAATCAGTAGCAATCAATATGGTTCTCATAAAATAAATTTAGCTATCCGGAAATCTTCGAAAATGCAAAGAACCGGAAATGTTTGCTTAATAAAAGGCTGCCTACGTTATTTATTAGTTATCAATATCACTATTCCTTTTGGGAGCCAACTATCGGAATCGAACCGACGACCCTTTCATTACGAATGAAATGCTCTTCCATCTGAGCTAAGTTGGCTTTTTTCTTGATTAGCACAAAGACCATTATAAAAAATCGTTCACTTTTATCTATAACGAAGTACAACTTATAAAAATAATTGTTACATGCCCAAAAAATTATTGGAGTTGTTAGTATTTAGATTTTTTAATCCAGGTTCTTTCGCCGCAGTATCATTAACGGACTCTTCAAAATGTAATGGCATGCTACTTGTAAATATATTGATAACCTTGTTACAAACCGAGGTGTAAAACTATAAAATGAGTACAAGCAAAAGAAACAACAACAGTAAGGCTAACCCTGCTGCGAAAGCGGGAAGCAGTTATCCTTCTCCTTCAAAATTAGCAACGCCAACTGATTTAAAAAAAGAGGAAGTAAAAAAAGTAGTTGAGGCAGTAAATCCACTGATTGCGGATGCATTTGCATTATACACTAAAACAAAAAATTTTCACTGGCACCTTTCCGGATCACATTTCAGGGATTATCATTTACTCTTTGATGAGCAGGCAGAGGCCATCTTTGACACGATAGATATACTTGCAGAAAGGATACGGAGAATTGGTGGCACTACCATCCGCAGTATTACACATATCAGTTCATTGCAAACTATTAGCGATAATAACGACGATTTTGTTTCACCTGACCAAATGATTGCAGAATTATTAAGCGACAACAAGCACATCGCAAAAAACATACGTGCCGCCATAAAAACCACAGAAGATAATAATGACAGCCCTACCAGTAATATCTTACAGGAAATACTCGACGGCACCGAGAGAAGAATATGGTTTTTGTTTGAAGTAAGCCAGGGTGGAAAAAACGAAATGTAAAATAAATTATAGCAAATAAATGCCCCTTCAGCCGGGGCATTTGTATTTATACGAGGTTTTGCCCAAGCTCCGGTGCAATTATCTTATGCAAACCTTAAAGATATTTTTCTATTAAAGATTTTCAAACCTGCGCCAACAAAAAAATATACCTGATCCAAAGGAGAGATTTTTCCGATTATCTCATCATAATCTCTTCCAGTGATATTTCCAGCAAGCAATTAAATTCTCTTGCAAAATCAACTGAGACGCGGGCATGTACTGCACCTTGCCTATCCAGGAAACGCTGCGTACCACTCATTGCAAAGACACCTTCATGCCATATATCCGCGTGAATGTATAAACCCTGTGAGCCATCGCATAAAAAGCATATAAAGTCTGCGGGCTTTATGTCATCACCAGGTAACGCAACGGGTACAAGGAATGGTTTCTTTTCTAATGGAAAAAAAAGCTGGCCACCATCCGGATGATAATTACAGTGCCACAGCAATATTCTCTCCGGCGGGTTGTTATGCGCATCGTTTGCCTCCTCGGGAGGCGTGTTGTATCCAAGAACATAGTTGCCACCTACGGCCTCGTTGCTCCCGTATAAAATATCTCCTTTCCACTGGCTGTAAAATACACCTTCTTTTACGCCGCCTTCATCGCCGCTGTCAGTATCCACCTGCCGCCAACCTTTTGCAGGCCACCTGGTTATTTCGATCTTAAAATCATCCGGATCATCCACCAGGCAACCATATCCCTTTACAGATTTCGCAGTTGCTCTTATTACGGGAATTTTTACATGTGCCAAGCCGGCGGGCAAGAGTGGATTCATATAATCAGGCGCGGTGCCACTATGCATATTTGCTTGTTTATTTTTCAGTTTTAATTACGGGTTGTCAAATAAGTACAAAGTATATCCCGGGAAGGTGTAAATGTACAAATCTTGTAAAAACCCTCGCAAATTCTGGCTACATAAGATTGACTTATGTATCCACTTTTGTATTTTACCCTGCAAAACGTATACTCTGCAACCCGGTTAAAACAATTACCGGAGAAATTAATAATTTTCTGATATTCCTTCTTTATATCATTTACCTTTAGCAAACGCATTTGTTCTATACCCCCAATTCTTCAGGAACAGTCTGCGACAATATTCTTTTAACCCCCCCATAAAACCAATGAACCATACCGGCACACCCCCTTTTTCATGCACCTTTACGCCTGGCCTTGCAACAATATTGAATCAACTGTCCTGTTCACTAGCTATTACAACGTACCAGGCGGGTAAGCTAATTTTTTTAAGTGCTGATGAAAAAGGTGGCGTCCGGCAATTGCCTCGAGATTTTAAACGCGCTATGGGGCTGGCTATAGAAGGCAACAGGATGGCTATTGCAACGGAGGACGAAGTGGTGGTATTGTCGAATGCTCCCGCATTGGCTGCTGCATACCCCAATAAGCCTGCGTTTTATGATCAGTTTTATGTGCCCCGTGCCTGCTATTATACCGGTGCCATTGATCTGCATGATATAGGCTGGGACAGGCAAGGCCGCCTCTGGGTTGTCAATACGCTGTTCTCGTGTTTATGCGTGCTAAGCGATCAATTCAGTTTTGTACCGCAATGGACACCCCCCTTTATTAATAAGTTTACATCAGAAGACTATTGTCATCTCAATGGAATGGCAATGGTTGACGGTACTCCGCGCTATGTCACCATGTTTGGAAAAAGCAATACTTCGAAAGGATGGAGGGATGGAATAGAATCAGGTGGCCTTATAATAGATGTAGTTAGTAATACAGTAGTTTCTTCCGGGCTACCGATGCCCCATTCTCCCCGCTGGATCCGCAATGAATTATATTGTCTGCTGTCGGCCACCGGTGAACTTGTTAGAATCAATACAAGCAATGGATCGTACGATATTGTAAGCCATCACAATGGCTTTGTAAGGGGATTGGCTTCGTATGGTGATTACGTGTTTGTAGGCCTTTCAAAAAACAGGGAAAAAACATCCGTGGAACGACAGTTGCCTGTCGCCGAAAAATCGATGGAGTGTGGAGTAGATGTTGTTCACCTTGCAACCGGGGCAATTACCGGGTCGGTAAGGTACCTTAACAGCACTGAAGAAGTCTATGATGTACAGGTCTTGCCATTTGCAAAACGGCCAGGTATTTTAAATCATACAACTTCTACTCACCGGAAGGCATTGCATACCCCTGCCGGATGTTTCTGGGCTGAAGAAAAATAATTATAGCTAAATCAATACGAATAATATCTAAAACCTTCACCATTGAAAATCTGAATTATGAAAAAACAACATCAACTTTATGTATCAGAATTAAAAGAAAAGTTTTACAAAACGCAAATACGGCTGGAAAACGCCGTTGTCTCCGGCCGGTTTAGTAAAATGAGCCAGACTGAGAAGCAGGAACTGTTTCGGCGCCTTCAACGATACGCAAGAAAATTAGGCGTCGCAATAAAACCAGTACTTATTACGGCAATGGTGTCCGCCGGGCTCTTCCTGAGTAGCAGCTTACAGGCGCAAACTTTTGTAGAAAAAACCGGCGTAAATAATCCATTGAATGGAAAAACAGTTGCCAATATTTCAATGCCTGCCTTTGTTGATATTGATAATGATGGAGATAAAGATTTGTATGCGGGACAGTATTATGCCAATATGATGAAATTCATTAATACCGGTTCCGCGTCAATACCCACATTTGGCAGTGGTGCCCAGTTTTCTTATTACGCGATATTTAGGGCAGCGCCTGCTTTTGTTGATATTGATAATGATGGCGACCAGGATTTATTTGTAGGCAATGATGGAGGGAGTATAGAATTTTATCCAAACACAGGGACCGCGGGTGCGCCCTCCTTTCCTTATTACCCTGTTGATGTAGCTCCTTTGGGAGGGTATATCAATCCTCTTGCGGGTATCGACGTTGGATCTTATGCTGCCCCGTTTTTTGTGGATATTGATAATGATGGCGATAAAGATCTCTTTATAGGAAACAGCGCAGGCACCATATCTTTCTATAAAAATACAGGCACTGCAACCGCACCGGTTTTTGCTTTACAAACCGGAGTCAGTAATCCGTTCAATGGATTAACAGCAGGATCAGGCGCTGCAACTCCTGCCTTTGGAGACTTAGATAAAGATGGAGATTTTGATGCCGTTGTGGGAAGTTATGATGGAACATTTTATTATTTTATGAATACAGGGTCAGCCACGTCTCCTGTATATACTGCCATAACGGGAACCAGCAATCCATTTAATGGCCTGGTGGTGTCAGGTGGCTATTCATCTCCGGCTTTGACAGATATTGATAACGATGGCGATCTTGATATGTTTTCGGGTAATTATGCAGGTGGGTTTCAGTTTTTTCAAAATACATCCCCGGCACTTCCCGTACAATTACTAAGTTTCGCAGCCCGGCAGTATAGTAATAAGCAGGTGATGCTCACATGGTCAACAGCTACTGAGCAAAACTCCAAAGAATTTGGAGTACAACGTAGTAAGGATGGTGTAATCTGGAAGGAAATCGGAGTAGTATCTGCCGCCGGCAACAGCAGCAATACCATGAATTACTCGTTCGTTGACCAATCGCCTGTATCCGGTGTAAATTATTACCTGTTGATGCAGCATGATCTGGATGGCAAAATTGTTTCAAGCGCCATAAGATCGATAAAACTGGGGAGTGTCCAAAAAGGATTTGTAATTATTTCAAACCCGGTGCATGATGGCAGTTTGCAGGTACAGGTACGGAACAACATCACTCTTGGAATATATAACGGTAACGGTCAACTTCTTTTCAAAAGACAATTTACACCAGGTAGTAATTCATTGAATACTGCCAATTATCCGAAAGGCATATATTTTCTGAAAGGATCGGGGCAAACCGAAAAGTTCCTTATTCAATAATTTAAGTTTTCAAAAGTGCATTATCTGCTGATAATGCACTTCAAGATAAATACGGACTCGTAATAAAGGACGTTCTACTTCTTCATGTTCACACAAGACTTAGCCGTCTTGAACCGGGTTTAAAAGATGCAACATTGATTAATGTACAGGCCAATACAGTGGGTGCTAAAATGCCGCTGGCAAACTTAATAAAAGAAGAATACCAACAATTATTTGATAATGTTTATGCAGATTATGACTGGGCGGCTTTAGCGTTGAGTGTGAAATAAAGAGACCACAGATGTTTGTTGAGGCCACATGAAGGCGTTATTTTACTGATTTAAAGATTGGCAAATCATAAATGCAATAGCTGCTACTAAATGGAATTTTGTTTTTCCTGCCGGCAACGACTTTTATTTATAAGTGGTTTCCTGGCAGATGTTGTTCCAAAAAGCATGTAAAAAAAATTGCTTTAATTAAATTTCTCAAAAAAACTAAACTATCGCTACATTAGCGTTTTACTCACGTCATCTATATTTCAATGAATACATCCCGCCGCAAATTTATTATCAACAGCTCTGTAGCTTTAGCAGGAACGGCATTATTGCCAAATGCTATTTTTAATACCCGGAAAATAGCCGATCATATTTTGGGTATTCAGTTATATACCGTGAGAGACGACATGGAGAAAGATCCTGGCGGCACTGTTACCAGGCTTAAAGAAATGGGATATACCCATATTGAACATGCGGGTTATGAAAACAGGAATTTTTATGGATACCCTGTAGGAGATACCAAATCGTTCCTTGACGACCTGGGAATGATCATGTTAAGCGGCCATAGTTTCCTTGGGGCAAAGCAGTGGGACAAGAGTAAAAATGATTTTACAGATGATTGGAAATATACGATAGAAGATGCGGCAGCGGTGGGAATGCAATATGTAATAAGCCCGGGCCTTGATGAAGATCTTTGCAAAACTGCGGATGATTTTAAATGGTATATGGAATTATTCAATAAGTGTGGTGAGTTATGCAAAAAATCAGGAATCACTTTTGCCTATCATAACGAGAGTTATGAATTCAACCATAAGCTCGACAATACGGTTTTGTATGATCTTGTTCTTGCAATGACTGATAAGTCACTAGTGGCTCAGCAGATCGATATCGGTAACATGTACGAGCCAGGTGGCAGGGCCATGGATTACCTGAAACGTTATCCGGGAAGATTCACTTTGATGCATGTGAAAGACGAAATGAAAAAAAATCCGGGCGATCAAAAAGAAGGAGTCTATGAAAGTACCATCCTGGGCAAAGGTGAGGTTAATGTAAAAAAAGTAATCGATTTTGCATTGCAGTCTGGTACCACCCAATTTATAGTGGAGCAGG
This sequence comes from Chitinophagales bacterium, assembly GCA_038251675.1. Lineage (GTDB taxonomy): Bacteria > Bacteroidota > Bacteroidia > Chitinophagales > Chitinophagaceae > Ginsengibacter. The sequence continues at coordinate 50,032 of JBBSBD010000003.1, forward strand.
AGTCGTACCAGGGCAAGCCGACAATTGACTGTGCAGATGAAGATTTAAAAATCATGAAGGGTTGGGGATATTAGAAAGGTAAAGCAGCTTCGTAAAAGGTTCGATTGTAGGCAGGCTTGACTACCTTACTCCCTTCTTTTTCAGGTAATCAATTAGCTCTTTGGGATGGTCGGTTTGTAAACCCCTGAATCCCATTTCCACCGCTTTATCCCAGTTAGCAGCTTCGATAGCGCTTTGTATATCCGGCCAAACTTTTTTGCCTTCCTTATTGGCATAAGTCACCATACCGGCAGTGTAATCGCTGTAATCTCCATCTAATAGTTCAAGGGGGTATTTATCAAGAAGTGCCTTCAATTCATCTTCATTTTTTACATCTCCGGGTAAACTTAACATGACCGGCATTGATGGCACCAGCCTTCTCCATTCCTGGTATTGGAAGGGGCTATTTATATATACTATTACCTGGTGCTCCATGCCATATTGCTTTATCATTTTATAGCACCGTTCGACAGACGCATTTTTAAAATCCAGGTATATGTGTATTCTGTTCCTGCATGTTTTCAGTACCTCTTCAAAGGTTGGTATTTGATATTCTTTCCCGGAGCCGCTTTTCTTATCTATAACTTTTAATTCGTTCATCTCCTTTAAGGTAAGGTCACTTACCGATCCCTTTCCGTTGGTCATCCTGTCCACGGTAGCATCGTGCATTATGACCAACACGCTGTCTTTAGTTGTTCGCAGATCTATCTCAACATAATCCACGCCATGTTTTATACCCTGTTCAAAAGCTGCAATAGTATTTTCAGGAACATCAACATGGTCGCCACGATGCGCAATAACAATAAAATGATGTTTGCTTACCGGTATGGTTGCATTTTGAGCCTCAACCCGCGTAGCACACACAAATAAAAAAACAGTTGCAATTATTTTTTTCATATTAGTTATTCGATCAATCTACAAGAACCAAAGTTTTAAACCTTTTAACCCGGTTTTGTTCCATCGACCCCCTTCCCATAAAGCACTCCATTGATATAGATACACGGCGCTATATGTTCATGTTTTATATTTTATGTAAACAATTCCATTTCCGCTTTACCCAACCCATCGGGTGTTGTATAGAAGGGCCTTTTTTCGACGACGTAGTGGCAATCTTCTGCAATGCCCAATGCATGATAAATAGTCTGGTGTACCTGGTCTATTACGATAGGTTTTTCAATGGTCTTGCAGGGGCGCTCATCGGCTGTTTTACCATAGACATTTCCTTTTTTAATTCCTCCTCCAAACATTAGCATAGAAACACCGTCAGTGAAGTGACGATGCATTCCATAATATTTGATATCGTTAATAATATCCGGCTGCTCTACCTGTTCCTTCACTTTTAGGCCAGGACGTCCTTCGACCATCATATCCCTGCTAAATTCACTGGCTAATATCACTAAAGTCCGATCCAGGCGACCCGTTTTGTCAAGGTCTTTTATTAATTGAGAAACAGGGCCATTGATCTGTTTCTTCATATCAATCATCCTCGTATACCCGTTATCGTGGGTATCCCAGTTTTTAAAAGGTTCATATTCGGTAGTAACACTAATAAACCGTGCACCCTTTTCCGTTAGCCGACGGGCCATCAGGCAACCTAAACCAAACTTACCGGTATTGTAGATATCATAACTCTCCTTTGGTTCCTTACTAATATCAAATGCTGCAGCCTCGGGAGATCGTAAAAGCATATAGGCCTGCTCCATGGATCTTCTCAGCGATTCTTTCTGGTAATCACTTCCAAACTCACCAACAGCGCTTTTACTCATCAGGTTGTTGTACAACTGATTTCTTCTTTCGAACCTCATTGAAGACATACCCACAGGAGGTTTAACGGTTTCCAACCCGGAAGAAGGATCAGGCACCAGGAAAGGGCCATATTCATTTCCTAAAAATCCGGCGGTATGAAATGCTTTTAATTCTTCACCCTCTCCCAACGTAAACCTCTGTCCGATGTCGATAAAAGCCGGTATAACGGGGTTCATCGGGCCGAGTTCTTTAGATATCCAAGAACCAATATGAGGCGCCGAAACAGACTGAGGTGGTTTGTAGCAGGTATGCCAATGATATTGATGTCGCGAATGCAAAATAAATCCCATATCTGCGGCAACGTAAGAACGGATAACCGTCCCCTTATTCAGCACACCACCGATAGCCTCCAGCCCTTCAGAAAAGAAAACACCATCCAGCGCAGTAGGTACCTGCTTAAAGGTGCTCAACACACTATTCGCTTCCATTCCTTTAGTATAGGGCGTATATTTTTTTGGATCAAATGTATCAGTATGCGCCATTCCCCCGGCCATCCAGAGTAAGATAACCGTATCAGCCTTCGACTCTATTTTTTTCTTGTTGCAGGATGCCAGGAAAGTTGTCATAGGAACACCTGCAGCAAGTGCGGCCATGGTAGCGGCGCTGGTGGTTTTTAAGAATTTCCTTCGGTTCCAATGGTTATTCATATTCAATAATTATTATAAGGATTTGGCTCTAATAAATAATTTGAAATTCAGGAAGCAGCAAAACCGCCCAGAACAAATCCTGTATGGAGTTTGTATCCGGGTTATCACCTAATAGCTTTTTGGCCACTTCATATTCTTTTGGTTGCACTTCCCTGTTAAGCGCCCGCCTGTAAAGTTCTTTAATTATCACATCGCTGCTCTTAAACTTTTGCTTCCAGTTTTCTGCACCTTTCCTGAGCGCTGAATTAAACCGGTCTCCATTAGTTAGCTCTAGTGCCTGCAACAGGTTTGCCTGAGATTCCCGGCTGGTTGCAACTGTCTCCCTGTTCGGCCTGCCCAATGCAGTAAGAAAAGGGTTATTAACTACCAGTGAGGCACGTACGAAAAAATGATTCGATGGATCATAACCAGTCTGGCTTTCCGGTTTGTACCCTTCCAGCGAGTCCGGGAAAAGCGGGCCGATGATCATTCCTACTGCATCAGAAAATTGCTCTGCAGACATTCTTTTTCTTAATATGCCGGTGAACTTATAATCTGCAGACACAATTTTATCAGGCTCCTTAAACCCAACCGAAGGAAGCTGGTAAGTATTGGAGGTTGTGATGAGGTATATCAATTCCTTTATATCAGACCCACTCTGCTGGAAATTATACGCCGTCCAGTCCAGCAGATCCTGGCTCCACGGTTCGTTGTCCATCAAATCAACCGGTTCAACAAGGCCACGGCCCATAAGCTGTGCCCAGATACGGTTTACAATCGTGCGATACAGCCGGCCATCCTGTGGCTTGATAATATTGTCTGCAAGTTGCGCCAACTTTACTGCTCTTTTAGCCGTACTATCTATCGCACCTAATTGTGGCCAGAGCATCCTTGCGTTAGTGTATTTACCGGTAGGCTTATCGCAGCGGTTTATTTCAAGAGAGCTATCGGCAAAAATATTGGCGAATGCATAGGCATCATCCAGTTTCCAATCACTTATAAAACTGTTGTGACAGGAGGTACATTTTAAGTTAAGCCCGAAAAGAACTTGCGATACATTCTGCGCGGCCTGCAGTTCTGTTCTCTGGCTTGCGTTCACTACGCCACGCCATTTTATACCTTCAATAAATCCTTTGGATGAATCAGTCGGGCTTATCAGTTCTTTTACAAACCGGTCATAAGGCTTATTTGATCTTATTGATTTATACAACCAGTTGCTAATATTATACCGTCCGTTTGTGATATAACCTGTTCCGGTATAGTCATTCCGCAGCGCATCATTCCAAAAGCTGAGCCAATGCATTGCGTAATCGTCGTCCGTGTTTAAAAGCTGCCTTATCCACAAAGCCCGTTTATCTGGCCGTTTGTCCTTAGTGAAACTCTCCAATTCTTCCGGACCCGGCAGCAAGCCGATGATGTCCATAGTAGCCCTTCTTAAAAAAGTCTTATCGTCGACAACCTTTGGCCAGGTAATTTTATTTTTACTAAAATACTGATTCGTCCACTTGTCTATTGGATTAGTGAGATTGCCTGGCGCCCCTGGCAAGGGCGGATTTCTTGGCAAGAGTGCGGCAACCCGGTATATACTTTTTTCAGTTCCTTCCGGCCATGGAGCGCCTTTCTGTATCCAATAATTTATGATGGCAATATCGGCATCAGGTAATTTTTTTCCTTTGGAAGGCATTGCATCTTTATCATCCGATGGCAGGCTAATGCGCCGGAATATTTCACTTTCGCCGGGATTACCGGGAACAACCACAGGCCCATCTTTACCTCCCTTAAAAATCATATCTTTCCTGTCAAGCCGTAAGTCACCTTTAATCTTTTCTGCACTGTGGCATTTGTAACAATTATGCGCCAGTATAGCCCTTACTTCTACATTTAATTCCAACACCTGCTTCTTGGTTAATTGGGCAGTATCATTTTTAAAGGAAGCCAAATTAAAATTGCTTGCCCTTGGACCGGTATAATCAGGGCTCCAGGGAAGTGCCGCCGTGAGGTAATCCTTGCCGTGAGTGATGGATGCGCCGAAGTGCCCCGCAATGGATACGGCAATTGCAGTAAAAAACAATATGCCGCGATACAACTTTATCTGGCTTGCCTGTTTTCTTTCCTGGATCTTTCTTAAAAGGGCCCAGGCAATAGCAGCCAGCACCCCTGTAGCAATACCAGCCCACTTGTGTATATCAATAATATCCTGGCCGTAGTTGCCTTCCCTCGCCAGCAACAATCCAAACACCACAGAAAGTACAGCAGACATCGCACCCAATGCTACCAGCAGGTTGATTCCGGGGCGCAGATTTGATGAAAAGTTTTTGAGGGTAAAAAGCTCGAGTATGGCGGCTACAAGTATGAGGCAAACCGGAAAATGAACCGCCAGGGGATGAAGTCTGCCTAAAAATCTCCAAACCCAAAACATGTCTGAACTAGCAGAGCCCGAAGAAACAGTTTCCGCAAACCCATTATAGACCATCATGCTAATCACTAAAATGGCAATGACTACAAAGGTTTTCTTTTTACCGGAAAATATATTTCTCATATTAGTTTTCAATCACTGCAAATATAAAATAAGCAAAAAAAGCGCAAGCAAAGAAAAAATTCACGTGTCATAATCCTAACATCGGTAACCGCTTTACCTCATGATAGGTTAAGCCAACCTTGATGCAATTTTTTAATTCATTTTCCGGAATTACATCGTTCATCTGAAAAACGATGGCCCTGGTTCCTTGATATTTAAATATGTCACTGTAAACTGTTTTGAAGGTTGGTACCAACTTACTTGTGCATTTGAAGTATATGGCATACTGGTCCGGTGTTTTCTTCTTCCAGTCAATTCTTATAGTACTTCCATTCTTAACCAGGTAGCTGGGTTCACCCCATTTCAAGGTTTCTTCCAGGTTTGTTATTCCCTTTATTTCGTTTGCCGCTTCTATCAACAATCTCCGCAGGTTTACTATTTTCTTTCGAACTGAACCGGGATAATTATTGAAAACAGATTCAACTTCAGGGCTTGTTGTTATTTTTAATTTTTTCATTTGTTTCATTTGTGTATGGATGCCACCTCAAATTCTTGCAAGGCTGCCTGGCAATTAGCGGTTTTTGACGGATTAATAAGTATCACCTAATTCAACTGCTTCTTTCGCTCCGCTATACTCCCAATATTATTTTTATGTTCAAAAACCTCATCGTGAAATTAATAATTACGTTCATACGTAAATGTACAAATCTTGTTACACAGGCACACGTGTTAAGTTCATTTTCATTAACACCGCAATCGTTCGTGCATGTGACAAGCTATAAGTTATTGTACCAATTGTTGAGTGGAGAAAAAAGCAAGAATTAACAGAACTCTATTCAATTAATGCTACAGGCTTAAACTTACGCCAGCCACTATCTATAATGAGGATAAACTTTTGGAATAGTGCGGAAAAATTATTTTTTATCAGATCAGCAAACCTTTAGCACTCTTTTTCTGTTTAAACAGAAAATCAAATCAAAAACATTATGAAAAAGAAATTTTTTTTAATTCTTACAGTTGCTGCCTTTGGCTCAACCACCTTGCTGTCATTTAATACAGGAATAGCAAAGAATGCTAAATCCAGTACTGAAGTTGCAAAAGAAAAGGCAATATTACCTGTTGCTGCAAAAGACATTGTTGACATCGCGGTAGGCTCGCCCGATCACACAACGCTAGTAGCAGCATTAGGCGCAGCAGGCCTCGTGGAAACATTAAAAGGCAAAGGTCCGTTTACGGTATTTGCCCCTATCAACGCAGCTTTTGATGCACTCCCGGCAGGCACAGTTGAAACTTTATTAAAACCTGAAAACAAAGGTGACTTAACTAAAATCTTAACCTACCATGTAGTAGCGGGTAATGTAAAAGCTGCTGATCTGAAAGATGGTCAGGTAATAAAAACTTTACAAGGTGAAGAATTAAAAGTTAGCATCAAAGATGGTAAAGTGATGATCAACGGTGCTAATGTAACAGCCGCCGACCTCGAAGGAACTAACGGCGTTGTACATGTTATAGATGCAGTCTTATTACCTAAATAAAAAATTTTATTAATTAGCAGTCAGCCAAAGGGAGTGACAAATGTTGCTCTCTTTTTTTCTCCTTCAACAGACCTAAGCTTTCACCTTTTAATGAACCTACTCAACGTTTACCGATACGCATTTATCCGGAGAGGAAAATATCAGAATTAACACGCTAAATTGTTTGGCGAAAGTTTTTCAGTTCATGTCATGTGAGAGCCCAAACACAGGAGGCTCCTTCGGATGCTGAAGATACCTAGCGATCCGTAAAAATTTTCTTCATTCATTTCCAGAACTTCTCCTGGTTTCAAATTGTGCAAAGTAACATCACTTATAGATAAGCGAATGAGCCGAAGACACCGGTGCCGTGCCGCCAATACCATTTTGCGTACCTGGCGATATTTGCCTTCTGCAAGTGTGATGAGCAGCCAGGTATGTGGCCAGGCTTCCCTATGATCTGTGGCATAAGGATAATAAGATGTGGCGTCGTCTATTCGTTTTACCTCTGCAGGCTTGGCCACATAATTTTCACCGTTCTTTATCTTAATAGTGATGCCTGTTTTTAGTAACTCCAGAGTTGCCTCAGACAATTTATTTTGCACCATCACCAGGTAAGTGCGCAGGTGCGGAACATCGCCCGAAAATAATAAACGTGTAGCACGTTTATCCGTAGTTAATAATAGCAGTCCTTCAGAATCTTTATCCAGCCGACCCAAAGCATGTGTGCCGGGGGGAAATGTAAAGTGCAAATCGCCCAATAACACTACATCATGGGTACTTACAAACTGCGACACCATATTGCGGGGTTTATTTAATAGAAAATAACGGTGCATACGCAAAAATGAGAAAACAATTTGAGAGGAGGATACATTTTTTAATCCTGCAATTGTTGATAATCTTCACATTTTTTTGGAAATAGGGAAAAAATTAGAATTAATGCTTGTTAGAATTATCTAATAAATGCCTCTTTTTTATTCATATCAATGCCGACCCCCGAGCCAATCTTAGGCTCACTGCAGTAACCAAAGCAGCCGGTATTTATTCTAATGAGATAGGGTAAAATATGCTTTTGGATTTTCATCGTTCGGCCCATTTATAGAGGGATAAGGTTTCAAATCGGCAAAAACAATACGGTAGCCATTAATAATAGTGTCGCTTGTATAACCTAAATCGGGAAATCCCGTCAACGACATAACAAAGCTATGCGTGGTGGTTGCTTCATGAAAGCTTATTTTAATCAATGCTGTTCCTTGCCAAGCGCATACAGCTCCTGCAGGACATCGGCTGTCCATTATTAAAGAATCAAAACAAATAAATGGCAATGCTGTCTTTTCCATACACTTGTAAAGTGTTACTGAATTTGCCTCAGAGTCTGCCTTAAAATCATTTTTTTTACATCCAAAAGAGAATGCTATCAGCAGGATAAATATCAGCCACGTAAAAGATTTCTTTTTCATAAAATTGCTTTAATACCGCGTTGACATTTTTTATGTGAATAGCGTTGCATGGTGTTTCGATTATCTCAACACGGAAATGAATAATGAGGAGATCAAATCGCGGTATGGGCGCCACTGTACATGCAAAAGAACTACTACTATTCTTTATATTTTTTAATGAAGTGTTCTTTTAAAACCTGGCTGGAAAGTCGGAAGAAATCAGCTTCCTTGTGAGCCATAGTCACTGAGCGTTTCCTGGTAAGTTTCTTTTTTTGACCTGCGATTGAAAAACTTGCGTATTCCGCCACCAATTGCCGCTAACCCTATTAAAATGAATTTCCAGGCTGCGAGTAAAAATTTTCCTATGATGGCGAAGAACCCAGTCTTGGCCAGGATACCACCCGCTACCAAAGCCCCAATTCCATATTCCGCTACTTTATCAGTATTAGAATTAAAATCTACATAACGGTTGCCGGCAGTAAATTCCGGAATCTTCAATACTTTATCAATATTGGCTTTTACTAATGCAAGTTCATTCATGTCTGCCACCGCATTCAATGATAAAATTCCTTTTCTTCCAAGCACTCTTACTTCATAATTGAGTGTGCGCAAACTGTCATCGCCAAATTGTAATTCTTTCGCCCAGTGCAATACTTTGAACTGTTTATCATAATAGGGATCCTGTGCCCAGCCAATTATATGGATAGCTTCGTAACCCTCTTTTTTCCTATTTGCATTTTCCTCTGCTTCGGAGGATTTAATATCACTGAGCATTTGCTTATAATCAATTTTATCAGCCTCATCGTCTTTTACATATCCCGCTTCCTCATAGGTTACAATAAAGGCATAACTGCTTTCCTCAAGTGGACCAGAGTTGGCCGGAAAGATCATACCTAATACATCCGTACGGGGAGGGTTGCCCCAAAGATCGTGCAGTACATAATTGCTTTCCTTACTGTCCAGGAACTTGTAATCTGTACCGAGGTTAAGATTGGCAATACCTTTTGAGATAGTTATACTGTTGGTTTGCCAATGGAATGATGCATTTACAGAATCGATAAATTTAGCATGCTCATCAAGTTCAATGCTTAGAGAGTCTTTATCATTTTTCGCATAGGTGGCGGAACTCACCAGGAAGAGTCCAAACAGAAAGGGAAGGAATTTTTTCATACAGTTAGTTTTTGGGAAACAAATAAAACTAGTTATTCCGGCATTTTATAGTATTCAGAAAAATATATTTTGAGGGGGATGTTTCAATCTTCTATTGGTGCAAAAGACCGCTTGTTAGATTGACGAACCGTAACATTATGAAAACACTTCTCGCGGCAAGCAAAAGCTGTCAGGGTTATTACACTTTAGAGTATTTAACGGAAACTTCTTTTCAATCCGTTTTATAAGCGGAAGCTTACGCCGACCCTATGCTAGCAGTGAAAATAGACCTGGCTAACCCCGCTTTAACATTGAGAATAGCTTGCACAAAAGGCGGGAATTGTGTATGTTGTTAAAATATTTACTATATTTCAAAGTATATAATCTCCAATATGAGCATTACCACCATTAGTTTCCCAAGCGTTTTTGAGACAGCGTTCGGCAATTCGGAAAATTCGGCAAAAGACCTGGTCAACGGTCTTAAAGTAAAGAGAGAAGATGATTGGTTTTTAGTTGGAAATCTCGCCAGGAAAGGCGCTGTTAACGCCGGAAGGATCGTAAATGCATCACCGACAGAAGAAGACTTTGATGTACTTTTCAGATCTTCCATTGTAAGTATACTTGAAAAAGTGCAGCAGCCGTTTGCCATTACAATAGGATTTCCCTTTTCCACCTACAACGTTTACAAAGCTGCTGCAGAACAGTACCTGGGCAAAAGGCATTTCATGGTTGAGTTTGATACTCGTACTTATAACAGAAACGGGTCTATAAGAAAAAATACTTTTGAAGTGGATATGTATGAGGTGGTACCCGAAATTGTTGGAGGCATTATTGGCATTAAGAAAACTTTTCCTAATGCTGAAAAAGAAAATTTTATTGCATTGAGCTTTGGTTTCGGCACTATGGAAGGGGCTATGGCTACTACAGATGGATTGATACACCGCACCAGTTTTAGTTCGCATGGGATCAGGTATGTGGTGGCAAATCTTACGAGGGAAATGGGACAGAAACATTACCTCGAGATGAAAAACGAGCACCAGATGGATGAGGCTTTTATGAAGGGCTCTCTTTTTACAAACCGCAAACGTATAGATATTGGCGATTTACGCAAAGAAATGCTTGCGCAATATTATAAAGAAGTTGTCTCCCCATTAATGCGTAAATATTTTACGGATGCAGATCTTGAAATCTGCGATAAGATATATCTTATGGGTGGAGGAGCTAATTATAAAGAGCTGTCAAATGCTGTTGCCGAAGAGTTTTCGGGTTTCATACCGGTTGAAGTTGTACCCCATCCTGAATCTATTATCAGTGTTGGCTACCTGCATAATTCATTGCGAATTTCTGATCTCAACGAGTCGCGCAGTATAGGAATAGACCTGGGCAACGCAACCACAGCCATTTCTTTTTTTGACAATATTGCCGTTTAAAAAAGCGCATTAATCATTAACACTTTGCTGAAACTGGAAAACATATTGGATGTGTCACTCAGGGGAGGTTTCTTTGTGCCTAAGGGAACGGAAATTACCGGCACGTTCACTGCTGACAAATCAGGCAAAATTGCCGGAACTGTTAATGGAGATGTGTTTGTAAAGGGTAAGGTTACTATACTTAAAGAGGCGGTAATATGTGGAGATATTTATGCATCCCAAGTGATAGTCTATGGAAAAATATCCGGCGATATAAAATGCACAGGCAAAACCATCCTTGAACCGGGCGCCTACATACGGGGTGATATTACCACAGTGGAAATACATGTAGAAAAGGATACCACTCTTGAAGGAGTTATTAAAAAATTCAGCACAGAAACTGCTGATACCACTCCTGTTAATATCACGACCACTAATACATCTGTCTCTAATACCGCTACTAATAATGATGATCCTGCTATTGAAGCAGAACCTAACGAATCCGAACTACCAGAGAACATAACCAGCAAAGCTCCCGCTCCAAAACAAACGCTCACCGACGAAAACGCAAACTCGCAGTCATGGTTTTGATTTTTTCGCAAGTGTAAATAGTTCGCTACTTTTATTAACGGTGAAGTATATACGATTATTTTTTCAAAAGTTTTAAGAACGTATTCCTTGAAACCGCCGGGTGATATTTCATTAGGCAGTCCCTGGTCGAATATTTTATAGTCTCCTCTATGGATAGTGCTTTAAAATAAAGTAACCCCTCCTTATTTATTCAAAAGAAATTCAATAGAACAAGTTCAGGACAACAGCTCTTTCATTATGCAGGATTTCTGTAAATAGCATTTCGCACATGATGATTAAAGATGGTCTTTTAAGACACTAATGAACTTCCCGGAACGTTACAAAATTTACAAGCCGTAATTTTTTTAAGTTTTCCTTCACTAAATTAACGGCCACCTTTGGCAGTGCTTTAAAAATCTTCTGTTAATTTCATTGCATAAATATGGAAGTGGGTTTTCAATACCATTTCATGATGCATTTATAAATCAAACCCGCTTCTGCCTATAAAAGACAGTTTTTACTTTAAACTACACTACCGGGACACGAAAATTTACTAAAGAAAAATTTAAGGAAATATTGTATATGCTGTAAGTAGCCGTATGCATTTTTTTGTGTCGAACAACATTATTTACTACCAGTTAAAACAAAAGTATAGCCATGCACATGACCACGAAACCCACATTCTGGCAACGTACCGGTGTACAGAGTTGGTTTCTTAAAAAGGAACCCGGAGTTACTGAAACGGCTTCTATGACCCCGGATCTTGTATACAAATATATTATTGAAAAATTCCGGGAATCTGTAGCCGAGCTTTCATTTGCAGACCGGATAATATTTTATCACGAATATATTATCTGCTTCAGCCCTCCCGATTACAATAAGTTTATGGATAATAACAGGGGTATATTTTCCCTGATTATAAAAGAATCCGTAAAAGCATTCTATAACATCTTGCAGGAATACCGGCAAAAAGGTAAGAAAGTTACCGCCTCGGCAAATAAATGGGTGTTCCGCTTTGTATCGCACCCAGACTATGAAAAAGGAGATAAAAGTTTTATCGGGAAACTGTTGCCAGGTAACATACACAAAAAGGAAGAAAATCTGCGGGTTACTTTCATTCCGCGTCAAACAGGTATCGCCCAAACATTTGACATTGCCGACGAAATATTAAAAGACTTTACTTATTACAGTGATGGCTATTACGAGATTCCGTGGCAGGACTCGCTTGTATTAGGTGATGTAAATGATGCCAGCAAGCCGAAATATTTTGCACGCCTCGAAGCTACCCTTCCTGAAAAAGAATACGCAGGTAAAAAACTGGAATATCTCATAAAAGACGAGGCGTTTCTTGTAAGCGGTATCGATGAAAAGATAGGCCAGCATGGAGTTTTTCGCATTCCGTCCGAGTGGGTTTCTACGCCACATCTATCCGTTCGCTATGATAAGGCAGCAGATAAATTCTTCCTCGCTTCTTTTGGGGAAAAAACCATTGTGAATGAAAATGAAATAAAAAACAGCTATAAAGATGCACCTCTATGGACAGATCTTCCTATGAATTCGAGGATCGTATTGAATGGAATCGTATCTATAAACATCTTCAAGGTTTAACATGGACAAACTTTTAGCGATAGGATTATTGGTGATCAGCATTGTTTTATTGGTGGCTCATTTTTCCGACATTAAGCAAACACACAAAAATGGCTGAAAACTTTTATGGAATAACAGATAAGGGCAAACGCCGGGAAAAAAACGAGGATACATTCTTTGCCCGTGAAACTGCCGATAAGCGATTTATCGTGGCCGGCGTGATAGATGGCGTGGGCGGCTACACCGGCGGCGATGTTGCTGCAGGAATCGCCCGTTCTGTTATCATGAAAAACCTTGAAAGTGTTTCAGAAGATATTATTAATACACTTCGCGACGCGATAGTCGCTGCAAACGTGGAAATAAACGAAGAAAAAAAAGAAGAACCCGGTATTGATCAAATGGCTTGTGTGTTGACCTGCGTAGTGGCTGATGTAAAAAACAACAAATGCTGGTATGCCCATGTAGGTGATACAAGAATTTACCTGTTCAGAGATCACTCTTTGGTAAAAATTTCCAGGGATCATTCAGTAGTCGGATTCCTGGAAGAATCAGGACGGCTATCAGAAGAAGAGGCTATGCGCCATCCGAGGCGTAATGAGATTAATAAAGCGCTGGGGTTCGAGGAAGACATAAGTGTAATGGAAGATTTTATTGAGACGGGTGAATCGCCCTTTCTTCCGGGAGATGTGCTTTTATTGTGCAGTGACGGCCTTACTGATATGATCAATTCGGGCACCATTACGCAGGTATTAAATGCAAAGAAAAGTCTTGCTTCAAAAGCAAAGGCGCTGGTAGATGCTGCAAATGAAGCTGGAGGAAATGACAATATAACAGCAGTGCTGATTGAAAATAATAATTGGCCTAAACAAAAACAAAAGCCGGTAAACGTTGAAAGAAGAAAACACGAAATCATTGCACCCGCAACGACTGCCGAACCAGTCGCTACAAGTGATACCAAGCCTGCCAAAAAAAGGGGCAGCAGGCTGGTCGCATTCATAATCATTTTGCTAATTGGAGTCGCAGCAGTTTCGCTCACGGTCGCTTTTAATAAAAACAAAAAGCCAGTCGTAAGAAATAATATCCCGTTACAAATGCCGAAGCAAAAAGATGAACAACTCATTCAACTGATCTCACATGTAAATGATTCATCTAAAAAATTTGTATTGTCTCAGCAACAAAAAATTTCTGACATAAGTGAACCGCTAATAGTTGCAAAAGATAGTTTTTACCTCGCTGGAAACGGTGCTGTTTTTACCGCTGATAGTTTGTATAAAGGAGCCGCTTTTATTATCAATCCCACCGCCAAACATATAGTGCTGGATAGCCTTGTATTCCAAAATTTCGATGTGGGTATTATAGTACAGAAGAATAATATAACGTTCAGTAATGTACGCTTCATTAATTGCCGCATACCTGTGCAATACATAGTCTCGCTTCCCGATTCAATAATATCCGGCAGATTTAAAGACTCCATATTTATCAACCAAACAAAATCCAAATAAGGATATGTCAAATTCCGGTGCATGGTTTAAGAACAGAAAGGCAGAGCGCATTTGCCTGTTGCTTATTGGAATTATTATGAGCTTGCTTTTCTGGAAACTGTACACTGTTTTACAACGTGATTTTGCCGAAGTTGAAACGCGTATAGGTAATGGCACCATGATTAACCTCAACACCGGCAGGCCTGGGGAATCCATGACTGAAGTATTAAAGAAAGGGATGTATTTCGAAGATCCAAAAGACATTGCTTTTATTGCTGCTACGATGGCCACGGCAAAAGGTGATGGCTCAGTCATGGAAAATATCGGCACATTAAATAAGAATCAATATTTTGTAAATGCCGACGAAGCCTTTGCAAAAGGTGGAGCATCTTTCAAAAGACGGGTACTGTTATCAAGGGAATTGTTGGGATTTTCCGGTGATGATTCCACTTCATTTGAAAAGGAGAGAAAACATCCATTACAGGTTGCTGCTCAGACTAACGTTGATTTAGGCACGGACAATATTTCGGGTACTGTTAAAAGCGAGGACGGACGGCCCGCTACCGGAGTTTTACTCAGGTTGCGAATGTTGGTGCCGCAAGACAGCGTAACTGCATCCGGTGGTGGTGATAATAATATCATTCAATTTAAAAACGGAACAAGGAAAATATTTGTTCGCGACTCTGCGAAAAATCTTCAGTTGATTTCATTCAACGCCTACGCCCGAACAGATGCTTCAGGCAATTATGTTTTTTCCGGCTTGTCTGCAAATAAGTCTTATGAAATACTCCCACTGCATCCTGGATATGAGTTTGGCCGCTCAAGAGGTGTTGAAAAATTGCAGGGCAATGCAACATTTAATTTTACTGAATCGCTTCATAAAATGCGGCTTTTCTCTGCAAAGGATTTTAATACGCTAAAAAAAGAAAAAGCATTCATAGTACGTACACCCGGCGAAGTAACAGATTGGTTTCGCATTATAGTAATTACATTTTTTGCATCATTCTTTTTATTGCACCTCATCTTCTCTATACATTCACCGCGTACCGACCAGTTGCTTCTTCCTGTGGTCATGATATTGACAGGCCTTTCTTTTATAACCTTATTCAGCTTGCAGGATCCTTTACGTGATCGCTTCCTGGTGAAAAGCACTTTTACTTATTTCTGCATCGGAATGGCTTCTATATTGCTGTTCCAGTTTGTCAACTTAAAAAAGTTTACACCTGATTCAGGATTATTCCGCCTGTTTATTTTTAAAGACAATAGAAAAGCGGCCAACGGCTGGCCATGGGCGTTAGCAGCGATGGGATTACTGTGTCTCACAATCTTGTTTGGTACCGGCCCCGAAGGAAGCGGTGTTAAAGTAAATCTTTTCGGATTTCAGCCAAGCGAGATCGTAAAATACATGGTAATACTTTTCCTTGCCGGTTTCTTTGCCATCAATGAAAAGTTTATCTCAGAATATCCTTCTTTCAATAAACGGCTATCATTTTTTGTATTCGCCGTGGTCGCTATTGTCGCAACTATTTTGTTGTTCCTGGTGATAGGCGATCTTGGCCCTGCTATCATTTGCTGTTTCACGTTTATTATACTCTTTTCTTTTTCCCGTGGAGATTTTATGCAGGTAGTTACCTCTATGGTTTTGTATGCCCTCGCCATCTGGATCTTCAAAAATGTTTGGCTTGCTACAGGTATTACTGTAGCAGCCCTTGCATTGTACATGCTTGTTGCAAAAAAGAAACTAAGCGAATCCGCGGTGATGGCGTTGGTTGTTGTAAGCGGCTTTTTATTACTCGACCAGATTCCAGTGCTTGCTAAAATAATACCCGGCCCTATACAAAGGTTAGTAGACAGAAAGGCTATTTGGTCTGATCCGTGGAATAACCAGGTGTATGGCGGAGACCAGGTCGCTAACGGTATTTGGGCTATCTCCACAGGAGGCATCACAGGGCAGGGCGCTGGAGAAGGATTTGCAAAAACTATTCCTGAAGCGCATACTGATATGATACTTCCTGCAATCGGCGAAGAACTAGGATGGGCAGGTATTGCATGTGTTTTTATTTTATTCCTTGTATTTCTTCACCGCTCGATTATTATAGGCAGACAGGCAGGTGCACCATTTTTATTTTATGTGTGCGCCGGTGCAGGCATCGGCATCTTCGTGCAATTTTTACTAATTGCAGGTGGTTCAACCGGGGCACTTCCCTTGTCTGGTGTGGCGTTGCCGTTCACCAGTTATGGCGGCACATCATTACTATGCAGTATGATCGCTGCGGGATTTTTATTAGGTGTTTCGAGATTCAAT
>JBBSBD010000004.1:0-63416 GCA_038251675.1 Chitinophagales bacterium
AACGGGTGGTGGCTGGTATGGCAATTCCGGAATTATGATACCGGATATTATTTTACCGAAAACAAAATTGCGTGTGAGGCTTCCTTTTTTCAAGCTGGTTCAATATAATCATATCGCGGAAAAAGGCACCGGCGTTATACCTGATGTATATGTGGGGCCAAATGTAAAAGATGTAATAAAGGGAGTGGACACAAAATTAGAAAGAGTGAAGGAAATGATTGCCGGAAAACGGAGAGATTAACACAAGGGAACAAGGATTTTTTGTCCAAAAGTCTTTTCGGATGTATCCAACAAAATTTATAAACGATACTTAAGAAGCCGTTACTTAAAGAACATCAAATTGCTCGTCAAGCATTACGAGATCAGCATTAAATCCTTTTTCAACTTTCCCCATTTTATGATCAAGCCCAAGCACTTTTGCGGGATAAAGGCTGGCCATTCTCATGGCTTCTTCGGGAAGAATATCGCACTTCTCAACACAATTTTTTACTCCCTTTGCCATTGTTAGCGCAGAGCCGCTAAGGATACCATTGGATTCATATTTATCAACATTACGTTTATGATGGTATGGGCCGTCGCTCGTTTCCGTTACAGCATCTGTTATTATAAAAAGACGATCACCCATTAATTTTTTAGCCAGTTTAATCATCGTAAAATCCACGTGTATTCCATCAGGAACGATACTTGTCATTACCAACGGGTGCATCATGATCGCCGCCGCAAAACCAGGTTCGCGATGGTGTAACGAAGTCATTGCATTAAATAAGTGGGTCGCAACATTTATTCCGGCATCAAAAGCTTTCATTGATTGCGCGTATGTCGCATTGCTATGGCCTGCCGAAATAATGATATCATAACTTTGTATAAGTTCAATTACTTCCCTGCTGCAAACCTCGGGTGCAAGTGTAACTATCTTTATAACATCCTTTCCATATTCTAATAGAGCCTTTACCTCTTCAATTGAAGGTTCGTGAATAAGTTCTTCCAGATGCGCACCGCGTTTTATTTTATTGATCCAGGGGCCTTCAATATGCAGCCCGGGAACACCCTTGCCTCCATTATTCCAATACTTTTTTATCGCATCAATACCTTTTTTAAGAACGTCCATTGTATTGGTTGCTATTGTCGGTAAAAAATGTGCTGTGCCGCCACTTGTGCAATGCTCATACATTTTTTGAAGCGTATCCGCATCAGCAGATACTGAAAATAATTTTGAAGAAGCGCCGTAGATCTGTATGTCTATAAAAGCAGGTGCAATTATTGGAAATCTTTCGATAGTTCTTATGTCTCCAGGCAGGCTTTCAATCCTGGTGATATCTTTAATCAATCCATCTTCGCATATAATTGCTGTATTCGAAAGCCATTCAGTTCCGGTAAAAATTTTATCAGCACAATAAGTAACGTTCATTTTATCAGGAATTAATAATAAAAGAATCTGAGTCTTTCATAAAAGGAAATTTCTTTCTCACCTCATTTAGTTTTTCTTTCTCTAAAGCATAAGTGAAAACATCTTCCTCTTTTGTTTTTTGATATAATATTTCTCCAAGAGGATCTATGATCATACTGTCGCCGGAATACGTGATACCATTTCCATCCTCTCCGATACGATTTACGCCTATTACATAACTTTGATTTTCTATAGCCCTCGCCTGCAAAAGAGATTTCCATGTAAGACTTCGTTTCGAAGGCCAGTTAGCAACAAAAATTAACAGATCGTACTCATGATAATGGTTAGGGTCTTCAGGATTTTGCGAAATGTTTTGCCTCGCCCAAACCGGGAATCTTAGATCGTAACAAACCTGTAAATTAATTTTCCAGCCTTTAACTGAAGCGATCAACCTTTTGCTTCCGGCTGAAAAATGCGAGTGTTCGTCGCCGTAAGCAAACAAATGCCGCTTATCGTAAAAACCATATTCTCCATTTGGAAGCATCCAAATAAGGCGGTTATAATATCTTTTCTTCCCTTCAGAATCTAATTTGGTCTCTTCAATAATTATGCTACCGGTAAGAATTATTTTTTTTTCTGCGCAGATTTCTTTCATCCACGTGACGGTTTCGCCGTCCATTGTCTCAGCAAGTACTTCAGGCCTCATGCTGAAGCCTGTGCTAAACATTTCCGGAAGAATAACTACCTCGGTTTTTTCCTGTATGCTATTTATTTTTTCTAAAAGATTCGCGAGGTTCGCTTTTTTATCTTCCCAAAAAAGATTGGATTGTATCGTTGTTACTGTAAGCGTACTCATAAAAATTCTTACTTGTTTTTATCTGATAAATTTTTAAGCATTTCACTGATCAGGCCACTCTCATAACCCTTCTGCAACAAATAATCCTGAAGTTTTCGCTTCTTTACAAAAATATTCTTTTCACTTCTTATGGTTTTTAATTTTTGCTCAGTAATTTTTCGAAAGGTTTTTTGATAATCTGTTTCAGCAATTTCCCTCAATGCTTTTTTAATACAATAATCACTCACCTGCTTTAACCTGAGTGCCTGTTTTATCTTAACCTTTCCCCATTGGTTCATACGAAATTTGCCACCGGCATAAAGAACGGCAAAACGTTCTTCGTTCAAATAATTTTCAGTAATAAGCAACGAGATAATTGGCTCAACTTCCTTTTTGTATAGTCCATAAGAATACAGTTTGTCACGCACTTCGGCGTGGCATCTTTCCTGGTAAGCACAGTATTGTTTTATTTTAGGGATTGCCTGGTCGGGCGTAAAATTTTGGAAAGCCATCCTTCAAAAATATTCTTTTGAGATTTATCAGAAAAAAGAGAAAAAAATTGCGCTACTGTTTATTGTAGCGCAATAAGGAATGTTAGGAAAAGTTAACTGCGTGACCGCTACCGCACCAGTTTTAGTTCATCAATAATATTTTTCGCCCCACCCATTTTGTCAATGCACCAAAGTACATATCGAATATCAACACAGATTGTTCTGTTGAGGTCTTTATCAAATTGAATTTTATGGCTTAATGCTTCATAATTGCCGTCAAAGGCGAGCCCTATTAAGTTTCCGTATGCGTCCATAACGGGTGACCCGGAATTACCACCGGTGATATCGTTGGTAGTGATAAAATCAATTACAAGATCGTTCCTGCTTTTGTCAATATATTGCCCGAAGTCGCGTTTCTTCAACAGCTCAATTTCTTTTGCCGGCAAATCAAATTCATAATCTCCCGGAATATATTTTTCAAGAATTCCTTTACTGGTAGTAACATAATCGTAATAGACTGCATCGCGGGGACTGTAGCTTTTTACATTGCCATAGCTTACACGCATACTAAAGTTGGCATCTGGATACATTTTTTTAACCGAGCCAGGATTCATTTCCATAATGCCTTTCATGTACAGCCTGCCAAGTTCATTATTCTTGCTAACGAAGTCACTATAGAGTTTACTGTATTTAAGCGTGTAATTTTTTACGAAAGCCGAGGCATAAGAAAAGGCAGGATCATTTTGCAAAGTATTCGCATCAGGGTTCGCAATAAAGGCCGCCCATTTTGCAGAATCTAAAATCATCGTGTTATTAAAAACAAAATTAGCCCACGCTTCAAAAGTAGCTATGTCGCTTAGCGGGCCGAACTTTTCTTTAAGATTCTGATAAAAATCAATGGGGTGCTGGTTCTTGTCAATATCAGTATAATACATCATTGCGGTGGTAGCCATTATTTCTTTATCACTGGTAAGGTTTTCACCAGCCAGGATTTTTTTTCTTGAAGCATTTGCTGCATCCAACGCTTTTTTGAGATCGGCCTGTGACTTTCCGGTTTCTACCAACGCTCTTTCAAGTCCCATGAGAGACGAGGCGAAGGCTGTAAGTGGAGAACCAAGTATGCCTTCCATAACGTAAACACGTTGTTTTGCATAAGGTGTCCAAGCTGCGTAATTCGCTTTATAATCGCTAAGCACATTTTGATATTCCGGCTTGTTTTTAGCCCACTCAGCGAATTTATTTTCAGCATTTTGCTTGTTTTCGTAAACATGATATTTTTCCAATTGCTTTGTTTCGCCATCATAAAACTTGTAGTAGTTGGCTATGCTGGCATAATTCTCAGCAAGCTTTAATTTTACCGCAGGGTCTTTGATCATTTCTGCATGCATGTCCTTAAGGCGAACTTCGCGTAAATTAACAAGCGAAGGATTATCAATTTCATTTTTTAGCTTAATTCCGAAGGAGGTTTCATAGCGGTTGGTGCTGCCGGGATAACCATAAATCATAGTATAATCGCCATCTTTATAACCTTTGAGAGAAACCGGAAGGAACCATTTAGGTTTTAGTGGAACGTTATCGGTGCTATATTCTGCCGGCTTTCCGTCTTTGGAGGTATATACCCTGAAGATTGAATAATCACCCGTATGACGCGGCCATTCCCAATTATCAGTATCACCGCCAAACTTTCCGACGCTTTCCGGCGGAGCACCTACAAGTCGTATATCTTTATAGATTTTATAAACATACATGATGTGCTGGTTGCCCTTGAACATGCTATAAATTCTTCCGCTAACCGAGTTTTCAGGGTCTGCTACTTTATCAGTAATTTCTTTATAAACATCGGAAATCTTTTTTTCCCTCTCAGCATAATTTAACCCCTTCAAGGCATTTTCGACCTGGTCCGTAACATCTTCTATGCGCTCAAGAAATGTTGCAGTAAGATCCGATTTAATTTCCTTGTCTTTAGAGTATGCATAAAAGCCATCCTTTAAATAATTATGTTCAACAGTGCTTGCACCGGCAATAACGCCATAGCCGCAGTGGTGGTTCGTAAATATTAAGCCCTGGTTGCTCACAATTTCCCCGGTACAGCCCCGGCCAAAAATAATAATCGCATCTTTTATAGAAGCTTTATTAATACTGTATAACTGTTCTTTGGTGAGTTTTAGACCATGCTTCACCATATCGTTATATACCTGCTGCCCGAGAAGCATGGGCAGCCACATGCCTTCATCGGCACTGGCTTTAAAAATTGTAAAACATAAGGAAAGCGCAATGAGTAATTTCTTCATTTTATAAAATTTGGTTAGAAAAAACGGTGTTCAAAATTATAAGGGAAAAAGAGAATGCTTTAATGACGGAAAAAATTAAATAACAGGTTGCATCAACAAAAGCATTGTATTGATTTTACAAGGATGTAAACTTTCTTTCGTGAAAAGCAACTAGCCAAGGTCGCGATTAATAATCTATAACCTGCTCTACCATCACTTCCGGAATAGTTCTAAATTCATATTGCTGATTGCGCAACTGAGGCTCAAAGCCCGCTTCGCGAATGGCATCCTGTATCCCTTTACTGGTAAAGCGATGTGGCGCTCCTGCAGCGCTTACTACATTTTCCTCGATCATTATACTTCCAAAATCATTTGCCCCGGCATGTAAACAAAGTTGGGCAACTTGTTTTCCAACGGTAAGCCAGCTTGCCTGGATATTTTTTATATTCGGCAACATGATCCGGCTCATGGCAATCATTCGTATGTATTCTTCTGGTGTGGTAAGATTATGGACGCCTCTTATTTTCGCAAGCAATGTATCAACATCCTGGAAAGTCCAGGGAATGAAAGCAATAAAACCTTTAGCTCCATCGGGCTTTTTTGCCTGGACTTCTCTTATCCTGGCAAGATGTTCAAATCTTTCCTGAACCGTTTCAACGTGCCCAAACATCATAGTAGCTGAAGTAGTAAGGTTAAGCTTATGTGCCTCCGTCATTATATCCAGCCATTCCTGTGTTCCGCACTTACCTTTACTTATGAGCCGCCTAACCCTGTCTGTTAGTATTTCAGCTCCCGGGCCAGGTAAAGAATCCATTCCCGCTTCTTTAAGCGCCATCAGCACTTTACGGTGGGTGGATTTTTCGAGCTTGGTTATGTGGGCAACTTCCGGTGGCCCAAGGGCGTGTAATTTTAAAGAAGGATATAATTTTTTCAGTTCTTTAAACAAGTCAACGTAATAAGAAAGGCCAAGGCCGGGGTGATGACCACCCTGGAGAAGCAATTGTTCGCCACCATACCGGAATGTTTCATCTATTTTTCTTTTGTAAGTTTCTATGTCGGTAATATATGCTTCCTCGTGACCTGGAATTCTATAGAAATTACAGAATTTACAATTGGCAATACACACGTTGGTAGTGTTTACATTTCTATCAATTATCCATGTCACCTTGTTGTAAGGCACTTGCTTTTTACGCAACTCATCAGCCACAAGCATTAATTCCGCTAAAGCAGCATTATTAAATAAAAACGTGCCTTCTTCAACTGAAAGGAATTCCATTCGAAGTGCTTTTGTAAAAAGCTGCGAAATATTCATAACCGATTCTGATTTACTTTCAAAACAAATGCCGTTTGTAAAATCCTGTACAAAAATACGGTCATATAACTTAAATTTCAGGATTGTATATGATTCGATATTTACTTTACATAATATTTACGATTGCAAACCTTGCTGGCTATTGCCAGGAAGAAATTGTTGAAAAAAATGCAAAGCTGCTTACCAAATTTACTTACAGACAACTAAGCGGAGGCGTGGTTTTAGTAAAAGCAAGGTTTAACGACATTCCGGATTCTCTTAATTTTATTTTGGATACAGGAAGCGGGGCTATCTCACTCGATTCCACTACCACCGAAGAATTTAAGATTCCGCATGTGCCATCAGGCAGAACGATTAACGGTATTGCCGGCATAAGAGAAGTAGATGTTGCCAGGAACAACAAACTTACCTTTCCCGGCCTCATAATGGACAGCCTGGATTTTTACATAAATGATTATGAAATATTAAGCAGCGTGTATGGTGAAAAAATTGATGGCATAATCGGCTATAGTTTTTTCAGCAGGTATATTGTTAAGATGAACTTCGATAGCCTGCAGATCCTGATATATAGCCCAGGAAAAATAAATTATCCCAAGGCAGGTTTTTTATTGCATCCGCTTTTTACAGCGCTTCCCATACAGCCATTGACAATAAAAGATGAAAGAAAAGTTGATGCAAATTTCTACATTGATACCGGTGCCGGTTTATGTTTTCTTATGAGCAAGCAATTTGAGGAAGATAGCGCCGTATTAAAAAAAAGAAGAAGGCCCATCTCGGTGCAGGTACAGGGGCTTGGGGGGAAAAAGGAAATGCAGCTCACGATAATTAAGCAGGTGCAAATAGGGCCTTATAGATTCAGAAAAGTCCCCACCAATATTTTGGATGATGAGTTCAATGCCACTTCTTACCCTTTCCTGGGAGGCCTTATTGGGAATGACATATTACGTCGTTTCAACATGGTCTTTAATTACCCAAAAAGGGAAATCCACCTCATACCCAACAGTCATTTTAATGATGAATTCGATTACTCCTATACCGGCATGAATATGTATTATGTTGATGGAGTAATTATCGCAGATGATGTAATTGAAGGATCACCTGCAGAAAGAGCAGGCCTTAAAAAAGAAGATGTCATTGTTGCCGTGAATTCTAACTTTAGCAATAACGTCAATACTTATAGAAATCTCATGCAGAGAGTAGGCGATAAAATTACACTCCTTATTACCCGCGATTCCCAGCCTACTATTATCTCGTTCAGAGTTGGCCGTATATTTTAGAAATACTTTCTAGTACTTTTTTGGGAAAATGAATTGGTTTGCCTCAAATTTGCGCACATGATCAATTTTGAAAGGTTTGTTTTAAGCAATGGGCTGCGTGTAATTGTACATATTGATAAAAGTACACCGATGGCTGTGCTGGATGTTATGTATGATGTAGGCGCAAGGGATGAAGATCCACAAATGACGGGTTTTGCACACCTTTTTGAGCACTTAATGTTTGGCGGAAGTATAAATATTCCTTCTTACGATGAGCAACTGCAAATGGCCGGAGGAGATAATAATGCATATACAACCAACGATCTCACAAATTATTATATCCAGCTTCCGGCAGAAAATCTTGAAACAGCCTTCTGGCTCGAGAGTGACCGGATGCTTTCTCTTGCCTTTGATGAAAATTCTCTTGAAGTACAACGAAAAGTGGTTTGCGAAGAATTCAAAGAGCATTATATCAACAAACCTTATGGTGATGTATGGCATAAAATGCGTGAGCTGGCCTACAAGGTTCATCCATATAAGTGGATGACAATAGGCCGTGAGTTGAGTCATGTTGAAAATGCACAATTGCAGGACGTAAAGAACTTCTTTTTTAAACATTACACACCCGCAAATGCCATACTAACAGTTGCGGGTAATGTTACTGTTGAGCAGGTTAAGAGCCTTACTGAAAAGTGGTTTGGTGATATTCCAGCCGGTGAAAAATATGTAAGAAACCTGGCTGCGGAGCCAAAGCAAACGGAGGCAAGACGGCTTGAGGTGAAAGCCGGTGTACCGTTAGATGCTTTGTATAAAACATGGCACATGGGTTCCAGGCTCGATAAAAGATATTATACGACCGACCTCCTTTCTGAAATTTTAGGAAATGGGGCTTCTTCAAGATTATTTCAAAGCCTGGTGAAGGAACAACAGTTATTCAGCAGTATCGTGTGTTCTCACTTTGGAAGCATTGATGCAGGCTTGCTTTATATTGACGGCAAACTTATTAAGGGAACTGATATAGTGGTGGCAGAAAAAGCGATAGAAACGGAATTGGATAAAATGAAAAATGAATTGGTGAAACAAACAGAATTGGAGAAAGTGAAAAATAAAACCGAAAGCATGATTGCTTTTGAAGACATAAGCGTTATGAACCGCGCCAATAGCCTTGCTAATTATGAACTGCTTGGCGATGCCAATCTTATGAATACCGAACTGGGTAAATACCAATCGGTGACAGTTGAAGAAATTCGCGAAGAATGCAGGAATATTTTTGCAGATAGCAATAGTAATACACTTTATTACCGGTCGGACAATTAACACGTTCTGCCATAGACTAACCTGCACCTAAACAACCAATAAACTTTAATACATTAATTTTAGAAATGCCAGACAGAACAATTGCTCCTCCCATAAAAGATGCTATTGAATTCAATCTTTTACTTAAGCCTTATGAAAAGTTTGTTCTTAAAAATGGCGCTCCCGTTTACTTTATAAACGATGGCACCGAGGAAGTGGCTTTGATAGAATTTGTTTTTTCTGCAGGTAATTCTTTTGAAAACAAAAATCTCGTTGCCGCGGCCGCAAACCATCTTATAAAAAATGGGACTTCAGAAAAAACTGCCCTGGAAATTAATGAGCATTTCGAGTACTTTGGAGCATACCTTAGTCGTAGTTGCCAGAACGAAACAGCAACCATAACGCTGCATTGCCTTTCAAAACATCTCAAAGAAGTTTTACCGGTTATAAGCAGCATCATTACTGATTCAATATTTCCTCAGCAGGAAATAGAGATTTTTAAACAGAACAGCATACAAAGACTGATGGTGAGCCTGGAAAAATGTGATTTCGTTGCAAACAGGTTAATTGACCAACATTTGTATGGAGCGGAGCATCCCTATGGAAGGGTTTCCAGCATTAAAGATATAGAGGCTTTAAACCGTGAAGACCTCGTGGCTTTTTTCAAAAACTTTTACTTAGCTGCAAATTGTAAAATCTTTGCCGCAGGTAAATTGCCGGCAGATTTTCAATCTCAGTTAAATCAATATTTCGGCGACCTCGCATTAAATGAAAACATACCAGACGTTACGCATAAAGCTGAAACATCAACAGAAAAAAAGGCAAGAATAATTAATGATCCGAAAGGAGTGCAGGGCGCCATTCGCATCGCCCGGCCGTTCCCGTCGAGACACCATCCTGATTTTAAAAAAGCCATGGTGTTGAATGTGCTTTACGGAGGATTTTTTGGTTCAAGGCTTATGAGTAATATTCGTGAAGACAAGGGCTACACGTATGGTATCCATAGCTTTCTCGAAAACCACATAAAGCAAAGTGCGTGGGTAATAAGTACCGAGGCAGGAAAAGATGTTTGCGAAGCAACAGTGGAAGAGGTTTATAAAGAAATGCAAATACTGAGAGAAGAACCAGTAGACGATGAAGAATTATTGCTGGTAAAAAACTATATGATGGGAATAAACCTCGGTGATCTTGACGGTCCTTTCCAGGTAATTGCGAGGTGGAAAAGTCTTATAATAAATGGCCTGGATGAAAATTATTTTTATGAGTATATTAATACTATAAAAAATATTTCTGCAAATGATATTACAGAGCTTGCCAATAAATACCTGTTGCCGGAAGAATTTTATGAGTTGATAGTGATTTAATAGTATTAAATTACCGTTATGAAATTTCTCATTCGTATTCTCATTACCGCAGCGGTTGCTTACGGCCTCTCAATAATCTTATCGCCCCACGTGAGGATTGACACCTACTTCACTGCCTTAGGTTTTGCTTTTGTGCTTGCCATATTAAACGCGATAGTAAAACCTATATTAATAATACTTACGCTACCTATAACCATTCTCACTTTGGGCATTTTCCTGTTGGTAATAAATGTATTGATCATATTGCTGGCTGGCAAACTGGTTCACGGTATCCATATAGGAAGCTTTTTATGGGCCTTTGTTTTTGGATTGTTGTTATCTGTTATTTCTTCCGCACTTCTAAAACAAGAAAAAAAAGGCTGGTGATCACTACTCCTTTCTTCTTTTTTATTTACAAATGAATAGTTGAAATTTGCACCATGCAATTCAACAGGAACGATTTACCAGAGGAAACATTAATCGACTTATACAGAAGGCTTCTTCTTCCCCGGATGATCGAAGAGAAAATGTTGCTCCTGCTGCGCCAGGGCAAAATCTCCAAATGGTTCAGTGGTATTGGCCAGGAGGCCATTTCCGTAGGTGCAACCTATGCCCTGCAACCTGATGAATGGATAATGCCGCTGCACAGAAACCTCGGTGTTTTTACTTCCCGCGATATGCCCTTACAAAAGCTAATGAAGCAATGGCAGGGCGATGAAGATGGATATAGTAAAGGGAGAGAAAGGAGTTTTCATTTTGGCAGTAAAGAACATTTTATCTGTGGCATGATCTCTCACCTCGGGCCACAGCTTGCAATCGCAGATGGTGTTTCACTTGCCTATAAATTAAAAAGGGAGCAAAAAGTGTCTCTTGCTTTTACGGGAGAAGGCGGTACTAGTGAAGGAGACTTTCATGAGGCTTTAAATGTAGCTTCCGTGTGGAACCTGCCGGTAATTTTTATAATTGAAAATAACGGCTATGGCCTTAGCACTCCTGTAAGTGAGCAATACCGCTGTAAGAATTTAGTGGATAAGGCTGCAGGCTATGGCATGGAAGGCATACAGATTGATGGAAATAATATATTGACGGTTTATGAAACATTGAAAAGTGCAAGGCAATATTGCATAGAAAAACAAAGGCCCTACCTGGTGGAATGCATGACCTTCCGGATGCGCGGGCATGAAGAATCAAGCGGCACTAAATATGTTCCCAAAGAAATGTTTGCGCAATGGTTGCAAAAGGATCCCATCAAAAATTACGAGCGCTTTCTTGTGGAAGAAAAAATTTTAACCAACCTCGCAGTAGCGGACATACGCACAGAATTCAGGGAACTGATAAAACCCCTATCCCCTGAAGGAGTAACCCAAAACCGGCTCCCGGTTGATAAAGAAATTTCTAATAAAGAATTGAAAGATGTTTATGCAAAACGAACCGATGAAATTGTAACGGAACAGAGTATATTGGTTAATCCGCCCGAAGAAGGCGCAGCCGATCTTCGTTTTATTGATGCTATCTCGCAAGGCCTTCGGCAATCAATGGAAAAGCATAAAAATTTGGTGATCATGGGCCAGGATATTGCAGAGTACGGTGGGGCATTTAAGATAACCGAAGGCTTTGTACAAGATTTTGGAAAAGAGAGAGTGCGCAACACGCCGCTGTGTGAAAGTGCAATTGTAGGCACCGCATTAGGCCTGAGTCTTGAGGGTTTTAAAAGTGTGATGGAAATGCAGTTTGCAGATTTTGTAACGGTTGGTTTTAACCAGATAGTGAACAACCTTGCTAAAATTCATTATCGCTGGGGTCAAAATGCTGACGTGGTCATTCGCATGCCAACGGGTGCCGGAGTTGGCGCCGGGCCTTTTCACAGCCAAAGTAATGAGGCCTGGTTTGTACATACGCCGGGATTGAAAGTGGTATATCCATCCAACCCTTACGATGCAAAAGGGTTGCTAATTGCAGCAATAAATGATCCCAACCCGGTAATGTATTTTGAGCATAAGGCTTTGTATAGAAGCATAACCGGACCTGTGTCGGAAGACTATTACGAAGTGGAAATTGGTAAGGCAAGGAAAGTACGTGCCGGCCACGACCTCAGTATCATTACTTACGGTATGGGTGTTATATGGGCCACAGAATATGCGGATGCGCATCCTGGTATTTCAATAGACATTCTTGATCTGCGAACACTGCTTCCACTCGATTACAAAGCAATAAGGGCGTCAGTGAATAATACGGGGAAAGTTCTGGTACTCCATGAAGACACGCTCATTGGAGGAATAGGCGGTGAGATTGCAGCATGGATTGCACAAAATTGTTTTGAATTTCTAGACGCCCCGGTTACGAGATGCGGATCGTTGGATACACCCGTTCCATTTAACACAGAACTGGAAAAAAACTTTTTAGCAAAATCGGGAATGGATGAAACGATCCGGAAATTAATTAATTACTAGCCATACTTTCTTTAATACGATAATTGCATTGTCGATCTCCCGAAGATTTAACCGGTTGTCCTGATTTTTCAAATTCATTCGTCATACAAAAGGAATTCATTAAAAAAATAATTTCTCACATCAAAATGAAATGAAAATGGCAAAGACAATTGTACAAAAAGTGGTGTTTAAAAACACAACTCCTGATAAGCTTTACGACCTCTACATGAATGCAAAAAACCATTCAATAGTAACAGGTGCTCCGGCAAAAATTTCCAATAAAGTTGGCGCAGCATTTTCAGCGCATGGAACTTACATCACGGGAAAAAATCTTTTTCTTATAAAAAATGAATTGATCGTTCAAACATGGAGAGCGGAAAGCTGGACCAAGAAGGACCAGGACTCCATCTTTATAATTGGGCTTGAGAAAAAAGGGAATGATGTGGTGCTTAACGCAGTTCATGCAAATGTTCCTGACAATGCAGAAGCAAGCTTGAAAAAAGGATGGTTCGATCATTATTGGAATCCAATGAAAGATCATCTTGCAGGCAAAGAAATTACAAGGGTTACGATGTGATGCTTCGACAAGTTCAACATGACAACGCCAACGTTTCGAAAAGGCTAAATTTTTCGACAGATTGAACATGACAACCCCAGGAGAGTGTCAGCCTGAGCTTGTCGAAGGCTAAAACTTATAATCCTTCACAACCTTCTCCCTGAAGTCGAATATTTTATTCAACTGTGATTTTACAAATAAGGTATTGGCAATGTCGCCAAGAAACCAAAATGGAATTTTGTAATGAACGATATCCGTCATCTCTACTCCACCCTCAACTTCTTTAAAATGATGCTGGTGATGCCAGAATGAATATGGGCCGTACCGCTGTTCATCAATAAAATATTTCATGGGTTCCACTTGCGTAATTTCTGTCATCCAGTAAACAGGAATGCCCAGCAAAGGCTTTACAGTATATTCAATTAATTGCCCGGCATACATTTTATCTCCGTGATGATTGGAAATAATATTGAACCCAAGCTCTGGTGGTGTAATCTTCTTTAAGTTAGCGGGTGACGAAAAGAATTCCCAGGCTTCTTCAAGTTTTATTGGCAGAAACTGCACTTTCTTTAAACTGTAGACTTTACTCATTTGTGGATAATAACAAAGAAAAAGGGATTTGGTTTTAATTCCGGATAGTTGATCATTTAAAGCAAGTGGAAAAATTTATATCTCACAGGCGCGATAGAGCCAGATTAATGTATAACCGAAGTAAGAAACGTTATTTTGCTTTCTTAACCTGTTCAAAAAAGAAAACGCCTTTTTTATTGGATACGATAATATCAGGGAGGTAATCATTATTGATGTCCTTAACAACAAAGCTCAACCCGATGCCTGAGTTATCATCAATCAAATGAGGTATCCAACGAGGTGTTTTTCCGGGCACAAATTCAAACCAATATAAAACAGCCAGCTCTGAAGAACCCGGATCGCCACCATTGTGTGCCCGGTATCTTTTACCAGTTATAAGATCTGGATGCCCGTCTCCATTGATATCTGTCAATTCCAGCCCATGAGACTGTGAGAAGTTCTTACTTATTTCATGTGTTGACCATATTGTATTTCCATCTGCACCTTTTTTTTGCTCGTGCCACCACAAGCCATAATTATGTGCAGAAGAACTTATGATATCTTCATCACCGTCTCCATCTGTGTCGAGTACAAACATATTGGCACAATCGTCACCCAAATCCGCTGCATGAAATTTCCAGTCTGATGCTTTTACGTCTTCTGGTGATTGCCACCAGCCGCTTTTAATGATCACGTCATTCTTTCCATCTTTATTTACATCACCCCAGCCAAGGCCATGTGTATAGCGCTCAGTTGCCCGCAGTGAATCTGCACTAATAACAAAGCGCTGCCAGGCAGTATCGTTTTTTGCCGCAGGTGATTTTAACCAAATGACCTGTTTAGCGAAAACATCATTACAAATAATATCATTTCTGCCATCATTGTCAACGTCCACAAATACCGGATTTTCAATTCCCGCACCGGGCAATATCATGTGGCTTTTCCACAGGCCTTTTTTATTTTTTGGATTTTCATACCATACGCACACGCTGCCGGGCTGGTCAAATCTTATGAGGTCAACCCAGCCATCATTATTTACATCCATGCAATAATTTAAAAAAGTAGTGCTGTACCCGGGAATAGGATTTAGTGTATCTGCGTTCAGCATGTGCGGCTTCCATAAGGGCGCTTCGAACCAATAATTACCTGCCAGTATATCTGTTTTACCATCACGGTTTACATCTCCTGTTGCGGCTCCTTCTGAAATAAATCTCGTGCTGATTACATGTTTTTTAAAACTCACCTGCGCTTCGCATGTGGTAAATGTTCCCGGTAAAAGCTGTGTTAATAGGATAACAGCAGCGTAGTTTAAAAATTTTTTCATGAGCAATCTTATAACACGAAGTTTATGAATCGCCGGCAATAAACAATATTTCGTTCTAAATTTTATAAAACCGATACATTTATGATATATGGAAATTGATGATCTTAATGAATTACCTGAATGGGACGAGGATGAATTTCACGATGATGAAGAAGGCGAAGAGTGGAAACCCAATCCTACAAGGGATTTATGTAAGGCGATATATGAACAATGGAACCAGGTAATGATTGTTCTCAAAGCTGCGTTCGATAGTATAAAAGAACCGGGTGAGGAAAATATTTATCCCAAAGGTTATATAGAAGATCATAAAGTAATGTTGCTCGGAGATGCACACCAGGTTGCAGTGAAAATAAGAAGCTCTGAAGCCGGCCTGTATATTATAAGAATGGAGAATGCCGCCATCATAAGGAAGAACGCACAGTTTATAAAAATTTCTACCAACGGTTTTATTGAAGATGATTTAATGGAAGAGCAATACCGCCTGGTGATACGAAATGAAATAGACATATTTCGTGATTTGTTTAAACGATGGGTAGCCACATTTGAGAAAGATGATTGCGAAGATGAATGGGGATTGTTTGTGTAAGTTTTTAGAAAATATCTAAAGCAATCTTTCAGTGTATTTCCTCACAGCAGTTATCAATTCTTTTTTGATTTCGCTCCATGTAATACCAGTGAATGTGCCGGGATCAAGCTCCGTATCGGCTTTTTCAAAATCGGTTAAACTATGAATTATAAATCCAATATCCACCTGCGGAAATTTTGAGTTAAATATTTTCAGCATTTTATCTAGAGAACACTCCTTTAGCAGCGAAGCTATATCCCAATAATCTTTTTTTGCATTGCGGTTACTTGCAGCCTGCAACTTCATAGGTATAATATCTTCAATACTTAATAATCTGGTTCCTTCATTAATATCAAATGGCTGCAGCCAGGCAAACGGGTATAAACTAAAATCAACTTTTACATCATTAATGCTGAACATCATCGTTTGATTTTGCTCAAACAATAATTCTCCTGAAGGAAATTTTTTTGTGATAATTTGAAATACCAACCCGGTGTTGAAATTATTATGGGTAAAGAAATCCAAATCTATTGAAAGCTCGTGCCCTATTCTTAAAGCCAGGTTGGTTCCACCACCTAACCCAAAAGATTTTAGTTCGCTTATAGCGCAAATCGTTTTTAATAATTCCAGGGTAGCGGGTGCAACTGCATTTTGTTGTAACATGTAAAGTCACTTTTTTGTAAGTTCAGTATAGCACATAAAAAGCTAAGGACAGGCTTGCGTAAGTAAGCGGCGTTTACAATTTCTTTTCGTATGCGTGGCAATCCGTAGAATTTCATAATGGCTACCTGGTCTTTCCAGGAGCCATAATTGAATACTTTCTCTATTACATGCAATGATTTCTCTTCAAAGTCAATCTCTGAATAACGAACGTCCCAAAATGCTTTCTTGGAAATACTTGGCTTTTGCATGATCAAAGCTAATCAGAAAAATCAGGAAGATTATATAGAAGACATTTAATGGGGGAGCAAAATGGCTGATCATACATGATCAAAGAAATCTTCCGCAAACATTCTTTGATCTGAACAACATTAATCGGCAGTGCCAGCACTAATGTTTTGTAAATTTGAATAGGCATTCAATTGGGTATTTTGGAAATGAGTTTGATAAAAAAATTAAAAGCCTACCGACCGATAGGCTTAAGCAGTTTGATGCGCTTGTATGAAATTGAAAAACAGGAAGAATAAAAGAAACCACCTTATCGCTGGAAGGAAAAGAAAAAGGAATTGATTATTGAATTACTTGAAAAATTTGAGCAGGCTTGTTATATCTATAATGGAATTGAATGCTGGAGTGCAAGAGAACTACAGGAAATTTTGGGTTATACAAAATGGGATAATTTTTTAAAAGTTATTGAGAAGGCAAAAGTAGCATGTGATAATGCAGGCGCAACCTTTTCAAACCATTTTGCCGAAACCGGGAAAATGGTAGGCTTAGGAAGTGGTTCGCAAAGAGAAGTTATGGATTTTGCACTTACCCGTTATGCCTGCTATCTTATTGCACAAAAAGGAGATTCATCAAAGAGTGAAGTTGCTTTTGCACAAACTTACTTTGCAGTGCAAACACGCAAGCAGGAAATTATTGAAAAGCGTTTGCTGGATATTGCAAGAGTAAATGCAAGAGATAAACTGTCAAAATCTGAAAAGAAACTTTCAGGAATAATTTATGAAAGAGGTGTGGATGATAAAGGCTTTGCCATTATAAGAAGTAAAGGCGATCAGGCTTTGTTTGGTGGCTTTACCACAAATGATATGAAGCAAAAACTGGGTGTTCCCAACACAAGACCCTTGCCGATTTTTTACCAACATTAACTATTAAGGCAAAAGATTTTGCAACCGAACTTACCAGCCATAACGTTACCGAAAAAGACTTGAAAGGTGATAAGCTGATTAGTCGTGAGCATGTGGATAACAACCTTGCGGTGCGTAAGATGCTACACGAAAGAGGCGTTAAACCAGAAGCGCTGCCTCCTGCTGAAGATGTAAAAAAGGTGCAGAGAAAATTGCAAGGCGATGAAAAAAAGATATTGAAGGAAGTAAGGAAAAAGTAGCGTAACACTTCACTTAGGTAAAAGTATTTTGGAGACCTGATCACATTGTAAATTAGTAAACGTGAAAAAGATATTGCACAAAACGTTCCTACGGACCGATGACCTTATTTGTAATTCTTGCTACCCACAAAATGTTCCGATGGAACAGAAAACAGCTTGGTACTGTAAATAAATTTTTTACTTCATTCGGCAGTTTACATTTCTTATCCAACACATTTAATACTATTCACAAATCCTCCTGATCTCTTTCTTTAATGATTCTTTTGTTCCATCGGAACAATTCGTCGGTAGATGAAAACAAAATCGGAAAGTGGGTTCGTTCCGTAAAACGGTTTGTGGTTTGTGGATTTTGCATTTTTTATGAAGCTATGATTTCGACTATTTGCTACAAGACCTTTGCCAACTTCGTTTAGCTGCGGGCTTTCCGCTTCTATCCGCCAATCCTTGAACTTAAAAAAAATCAGCGATAAAAACTTTGATTTCAACAAAACAAGTTAGAAAAGCTAACTCAAGATTTTCCTTTGAAAGCAATTTGACTTTCAAGTCTTTTTACAACCTCTAATATATTTTGTATCGGGCCCTGAATTTCCGGACCAGCCCTCAAAAATTCTAAAGAATTGTTTCCTTCCGTCAGATAAACGCAAGCGTAGTAAACCGGCTTAAATATCTCTTTTAAGGGAGGAGAAGTTATCTCTTCAAAAATTTTATACAATAAATTATATAAAGTCTTAGCTAAAATCAAACAAAAAAATTGCGTTAACATATAATAGTCAAATGATTTTTCCTGTAGTCTTTTTTCGTCTATAAGATCCAGATAATTTGTAAATTCCTGAAACAATTCTTCAGTCTTTCCCGAAAACAATTTAAAATTATAATGATGAAAAAATATATTTTTAAAAACGGCTAACTCCCCTTCTGATAAAACTGCATTCACTTCTTCATTTCCCCTATTTTTTTCATATGACTCTATTTTACTTTTTAAGATTTTGTAAAAGTTGCTTTTAGTAATTTTTGAAATTAGCGCAGATATAGATAGATAAATTATTTTTTCTAAATCATAATCGAGAGTAGAAACATTTATTGCCAATTCCAAAATCTTGTCCCAATTCTCTTCTTTTAGATATTTCTTAATGCCTTTTATAAGTTCTTTATCTGAGACAATTATATTGGCGGCAAGAGGGCCAGGAACTGAACATTTAAACATCAATCTTACTTCAGGATCGATATTTGTGAAAGCGGCATAAATATTTCCATAAAAGTTAATTGCATCTATATCTAATTTTCCGCAATTAATTTTGTCAATATAATTCAAAATCATTGAATTAATATCTTCGGAATTACACCAACTTTCTAAAAATCTTACAAGCCAAATGACCCGTTGTTTATCATCTTTTCTTCCGTATCGCATTAAATACCAAATATTAAAAAATCGTTCTCTCAAAAGATATAAATGATTTTTTGTCCCTGTTTCTCTTTTTTCAATTACTTGATTTTTCTCTAATTGTCTTAATTGTGCTGAAATATTTTTACTGTCAATTCTTACTTTCTCTTTTAATTCTTTAACACTAATAGCATCCCATTTTTTGGCAACGGCATCTACAATTTTTTGTTGTTGCACGGGGAGATCATCCATTCTATGCTTATATAATGGAGTCACAGAATCCAGAATTCTTTCCAAATCTTTTACAGTACTTTCATCATTATGATCTGTAAAAATTCTGTACATCAAGGCAATGGTCCTTGGCACACCACCAGTTAAGGTTCTCAATGTCTCAATGCGTTCTGGCATCTCATTAATGATTTTGTCTATTTTATCTTTTTCATTATGTAATTCTCCAAGTTTAAGTAACAAATTTTGTGTTTCCTGCTCATTCAAACCATCAAGTCTTATTACTTTAAAAAATTCAAATAGCGGTTGTTGATAATCAAGAATTGTTTCTAAGTAAAATGGTGAGCCTGCAATTAATCGTATTTCTTTTTTAGTTTGTAAAACCTCTCTTAACCTATGTACTTCACTTTTATCTAATTTTTTTAAGATATCTCCCACATTATCTATAAGTAGAATAATTTTTTTGCTGTGCTTATGCAAATATTTTTCTATAATATCATAGCTTAACTCTTCAAAGTTCTTTTTATCAATATTCTTTTCTATCTGGTTATATATTCCTTCAAATCCATAATAATCTTCCAGAAACTGCCCAACACTTTCCCAAAGATTTGCCAATTCACTTATATTGTATTGTTCTTCGTTAAAAATTACCGGAATCAATTTGTCTTTCAATTTTGGTGAATCCTCAATTCCATATTTTAAACGATGTAATAAAGTTGTCTTCCCTGCACCCCGTTGACCAACCAACAAATAATGTTGCTCAGGATATTTCATTTTTGACGTTTCCAAGTCATGCATAATTTCCTCATATACCTGAGTGCGCACAACAAATTCCGAGAGCAATTGCTCTTTACTTTTCCTGTCCGGGTTATATAATAATGTGCTC
The DNA here is from genome assembly GCA_038251675.1 of Chitinophagales bacterium. Lineage (GTDB taxonomy): Bacteria > Bacteroidota > Bacteroidia > Chitinophagales > Chitinophagaceae > Ginsengibacter. Next base: position 20,180 of record JBBSBD010000004.1, read on the forward strand.
ATAAAATTTTATTTACAAATGAATTTTTGCCACCACATACGGACTATTGGTGAGTTGAAACGATAGGTATTTATAGTGCTTGTGTTGTTTATGTAACCATCATAGGTTAAGATTTCCAGAACAAGTCTGCAACGTTCTTCGATTTTATATCCAACAGATATATCATATAATTTATCTCTGTCTAATTGACCCTCAAGTGCAAGTCGCTGCAAGATGTCATCAGCATATTTAAATTCTTCCCCTTTAAATTGGATTCTTAACCTGCTGTAATAATGTTCAAAATGATTATTATTTCTTGCCTCGACTATCTGGCTAAATGCTCTTTCAACCAAAACTGTGTCAACCTCTTTTGTTGTATATGCCAAGTTTATTATTTCCTGAATTGCCAATTGAATATGAAAAGGAATTAACCAATCGATCTTATGAAGAAGTTTTTCAGTTGCTTCTTTATCTATATTAATGCCCTTATCATTTAGTAATTGCCTTACCAACGTTGAAGCTTCGTCGACAGTTAATGGTTCTACTTCAATTGAATTCAAATCATTAATAAAAGCAGAAGCGTTAATTGCGGAAACGGTATGATTTAATCCTATCGAGCCTGTATAAATAAATTGAACTTTGGAATTAATTTCCGGATTATGCCTTAGTTCCCTGTTTGATTTTAAAAAATCTATAGCTTCTTTTAAATTTCCTTTGTTTGCATCAACAATGTTTAAAATAGTTTGCGGGAATTCATCTATAAGTAAAATCAGCCTACTATCATCTTCCAATTTAAAACCTGATAAAAAGTTAGTTAACTCATCATGATAATTAATTTCTTTTTCACCATCAGTAAAATCCAATTCGTTACCTAAAATTTTTATGCTTTTAATTTTACTTAAAAACTTTTCACCAGCTTTTATAAGTTCCGTTAGTCTCGTTGACTTTGAAATTTTTTCTACTTTTAAAATCTCTTTAAGAATTTTCTTATAATATTCCTGTTCATTGTCAATTCTTTCTGTATCAACGTACACATATGTATAACCATCAACATTATTATCCAGCAGATAAAACAAAATAGAAGTTTTACCTATTCTTCGTGGAGCCGCTATTTGCAAATTATTTCCAGCTTCTATTCGATTTATTACTTTCACTATTTCTCTTTCTCTCGGGAAAAAGTTTTCACCTCTTGCTGGGTTGCCAACTATATTTTTCATGACGATACTATTTTTGTCAAAATTAATGGCAAAATATTTATCGTCAAAATATTTGACAAAATTATTTTTGTTATAAGTTAATTTGATAAAATTTTAATGCGATGCCTTACACACATATTTTATCTTTACCCTATGCCTTCCAAAAACTATCAATTAGAAAAATTCAACAAAGAATATAACCGCTTAAACGAGCAGCAGAAGCAAGCTGTTGACACCATTGAAGGGCCGGTTATGGTTATCGCCGGGCCGGGTACGGGAAAGACACAAATCCTTTCTGCACGCATTGGAAAAATATTGCTGGAAACGGATACGCAGCCGCAAAACATTCTTTGCCTTACCTACACGGACGCAGGTGTTATCGCCATGCGCAAGCGTATCCTCGAGTTCATTGGCGCTGATGCATACAAAGTAAACATTTACACTTTTCATGCTTTTTGTAATGATGTGATACAGGATAATCTTGGCCTGTTTGAGAAGACAGCACTTGATCCTGTTTCTGATTTGCAGCGAATTGATCTTTTTAAGCAGCTCATTGATTCCTTCCCGAAAAATCACCCGCTGAAACGCTATCGTGGCGATGTGTATTACGAGATCAACAACCTGCAATCTTTATTCAGCACTATGAAGCGGGAAGGCTGGCGGCCGGAGTTTATTAATGAACGCATTGATGCTTACATACAATCGTTGCCGGAGAGAGGTGAATATGTTGCGAAGCGTGCAACAGTCAATTTTAAGAAGGGAGATGTGCGTACAGATAAGATTGAAGAAGAAACGGAGAAGATGGAAAGGTTGCGTGCGGCGGTGAATGAGTTCGATACTTTTCAGCAGCTCATGCGCAAAAACAACCTGTACGATTTTGATGACATGATCAACTGGGTGATAAAAGCGTTTGAAGAAAACCCGAATTTATTGCTGCGTTACCAGGAACAGTTCTTATACATTCTCGTGGATGAATACCAGGATACCAGTGGCACACAAAACCGTTTGGTTGAATTGCTTATTAACTATTGGGATAAGCCCAATGTATTTGTTGTAGGAGATGATGACCAGAGCATTTATCGTTTCCAGGGAGCGAACGTTGAGAACATGCTGGGCTTTGCCAACAGCTATAAAAATGACCTGCTAACGGTTGTACTTACCCATAATTACCGTTCCATACAATCTATCCTAGATGTTTCTAAAACCATCATCGACAAAAATAATGACCGTCTTATAAACCAGGTGGAAGGTTTGAGCAAAGAACTCTTGTCATCCAACATAAAAATCAACCAGCTTACTCACAAGCCCATCATCCATCAATATGAAACGCAGCGGCAGGAAATGATCGGCATTACACAACAGGTTGAAAAGATTTTAGCGCAGGGCATTGAGCCAAAAAGGATCGGCATTATTTATAAAGAAAATAAATATGGCGAAGAGCTGGCGCAATATTTTAAGCTGTTGAAAATCCCTTATTACAGTAAGCGCAGTTTAAATATTCTCCACATTCCTTTTGCAAAAAAAATCATTTCTATGCTGAGGTATCTTGCCACGGAACATGATATTCCTTACAGCGGAGACGAAATGCTTTTTGAGATATTGCATTTCGATTGGTTCAATATTCCGCCAATAGAAATTGCAAGAGTAAGCATTGAAGTGGCCGACAAACACTTTACAAAGGATAAAACTTCAATAAGAAAATTATTGGCTGAAAGAAGTAAGCAACCGGTGCGTGACCTTTTTACACAAAGCATGAATGAAGGACTGAAGAAAGCAAGCGAAGCAATGGAAAGCCTTATTGCAAAAGTGCCAAACCTTACGCTACAAGGTTTATTTGAAAGCATTATTCGTGAAGCCGGCGTGCTGAGCTACATCATGAAGAATGATGAAAAGATATGGTTATTACAAGTGCTCACGAGCCTTTTTGATTTTATCAAGGAAGAAACACATAGAAATCCCAATCTTGACTTGAAGCAATTAATCAAGCTCTTTGATCTGATGCAAAGTGAAAAACTTTCTTTGCCTTTGATCGAAGTAAGCGGCAGTGAAAAGGGCGTGAACTTATTAACAGCACATGGCTCAAAAGGACTGGAATTTGAATATGTTTTCTTTGCCGGAAGCAATGCCAGCGTGTGGGAGAAAAAGAGGAATCCCAACCGTGGTTATAAATTTCCGGATAATATCTTTTCCACTTCCGGTGTAAATAATACCGCGGCCGATGAAGAATTGAGACGCCTTTTTTATGTCGCCCTTACGCGTGCGGAGCAAAACTTGTTTATCTCTTATTGTAGTTTTAAGAATGATGGAAAAGCTTTGGAACCCTCCATGTTTATTGCGGAGATTTTAGATAACCACGAGTTGCAGACTGAAAAAGTCTTTATTGATAGCACGACTGAAGCTCAGTTCCAGGTATTGCAATTACAAAATGATCACCAACCCGAGATTGAGAAAATTGAGAAAGAATACATAACCAGTTTGCTGGAAAGATTTGTAATGAATGTAACCGCATTGAACAATTATCTCAAATGCCCGCTTGAATTTTATTTCAAAAACCTTATTCGCATTCCTTCGCCCAAAAATGAAGCAACAGAGTTTGGTTCCTCCGTGCACTATGCACTGGAGCAGTTCTTCAGAAAAATGCAGGACAATAAAAACGTTTTTCCACCCAAAGAAGAATTTATAAAAGACTTTGTTTGGTACATGCACCGCCACCGCGAAAGCTTTACCAAAGAACAGTTTGACAGAAGACTGGAATATGGCGAAGAGGTGCTTACCAACTATTACGAAAATTATATTTATAGCTTCAATAAAATAGTTGCCCTGGAAAGAAATATAAAAGGTGTTGTGGTGAATGGAGTGCCGTTAAAAGGCAAACTTGATAAGCTCGAATTCAATGGTAAGGAAGTGAACGTGGTAGATTATAAAACCGGCGATGTTGATAAAGCAAAAGATAAGCTCAAGCCACCGCAGGAGAAAATACCTAACGGTGGCGACTACTGGAGGCAGGCCGTGTTCTATAAAATATTATTGGATAATCATAACCGTGATTGGGTTGCGGTAAGCAGTGAATTTGATTTTATAGAGCCCAATAAAAAAAAGAACTATCGCAAGGAAAAAATTTACATCACTCCTGAAGACATTACTACTGTGAAGCAACAAATAAAAGCGGCATGGGATAAGGTGCAGGCACATGATTTTTATACAGGCTGTGGCAAACCGGAATGTCACTGGTGCGAATTTGTAAAAACCAATAAGATGGCAATCGCTTTACACGAAATTCCCGAAGAAGCGGAACAGGAGATTTAGAAGTACTTTAGGAGGAATAAAAATCATTATACGCCCAAAGCTACTATGTTTGCTTTTTTTGTAAAATGAATACGAGGAACATAATAGTTTTTTTCGGCGCAATTTGTACCATTTATATAATGTCAGTTGTTGCAACGGGCTGCGCACAAATTGGTGCACCTATGGGAGGGCCAAGGGATTCGCTGCCCCCGGTTTTACTGCAATCCCAGCCGGCTAACCGCACCATCAATTTTACAGGTAAAAATATTACGCTCACTTTTGATGAGTACATTCAATTACAAAACCTGCAACAAACTTTACTGGTATCACCAACTCCTAAAAGAGTTCCCGACATCAACTTTAAATTAAAAGAGGTTACTATAAAAATCCGCGATACGCTTGAGCCTAATACCACGTATAGCATTGATCTGGCAAATTCGATACAGGATATAAATGAGAACAACCCTTTTCGAAACTTCAGATACGTTTTTTCAACAGGGCCGTACATCGATTCTCTTAACTTCTCCGGGAATATACGTCTTGCCGAAAGCGGTAAAACGGACAGTACTTTAATAGTGTTACTTTATAAAGACCTTGACGATTCTGCGGTATTAAAATATAAACCACGTTATACAGCAAGAGTTGACTCCTCAGGAAAATTTAAGTTTAATAATCTTCCCGGCGGTACTTATCATGTATTTGGTTTAAAAGATGAAAGTGGCCAAAAATATTATAACAATAAAACGGAATTATTTGCTTTTGCAGATTCGCCCATTGTAGTAAACGATAACACCACCCCGGTAGTTTTATTTGCCTACCAGGAGGAAAAGCCGGCACAAAAAAATAATGCCACCAAGACTCCCCCCGATAAAAAATTAAAGTTTACGGCCTCTTTAAATGCAGGTACCCAGGATATATTAGCGCCACTAACACTTACATTTAATAATAAACTTAAAAATTTTGACAGTGCGAAAATTCAATTGACTGATACACTTTTCAAACCCTACGAATCTTTATTGGCCAGCCTTGATACTACGGCCAAAAAAGTTATTTTACAAAATACATGGCAGGAAAATACAGAGTACAAATTGATCGTACCGGTTGATTTCGCTACGGACACATTGGGTACTGCATTGGCCAAGGCAGATACCATTAGTTTTAAAACAAAAAGAGAGGGCGATTATGGGACCATCAAAATAAATTTCAAGAACCTTGATAAATTTCAACACCCTGTATTACAGTTCGTGACAAATAATGAAGTTGTAGATTCTTATACTTTAGCATCGGCTACTTGGACCGTAAAACTTTTTAATCCCGGCGACTATGAATTAAAAATTCTCGACGATATCAACCAAAACGGCCACTGGGATCCGGGGAGTTATGAATTGAAAAAGCAACCGGAGAAAGTATACAACATTCCGCAGAAAATAACCATTCGTGCCAATTGGGAAAATGAAAAAGATATTGAATTGTAACATAGTAAGCCGACGTACTGGTTACCCAATATGATAGTGGATCAGCTAACCATTTAATAATTCCACTATTCATTCAATATTTATAATTCTTAATTTTACCCAATGATTTTTTCATCTTCACTTTTGGAAAACGCTGTCAATGAATTTTCTAAGCTACCGGGCATTGGTAAAAAAACGGCATTAAGACTGGTGCTGCATCTTCTTAAAAAAGAAGTAGATGACGTAAAGTCTTTCAGCGAAGCCATCTTTAAAATGCGCGAGGAAATCAATTTTTGTGCAAGATGCCATAATATAGCCGATAAAGAACTATGCAATATTTGTAATGACAGGGCCCGTATTCAAAATATGATTTGCGTGGTTGAAAGTATCCGGGATGTAATCGCTATTGAAAGTACCCAGCAATATAATGGCCTTTATCATGTGTTGGGTGGAATAATATCTCCGCTCGACGGAATAGGCCCGGACCAGTTGCAAATTGAATCTTTATTAAAACGGGTAAAGGAAGAAGAAACGGAAGAATTGATTTTTGCGCTTAGTCCGAATATACAAGGAGATACTACTATATATTATATCGGTAAAAAGCTATTGGAATTTAGCATAAAGGTTACTACGATTGCCAGGGGAATTGCCTTTGGCGGAGAACTTGAATACGCAGATGAAATGACACTCGCACGAAGCATTTCTAATCGCATGCCCGTCGAAAATTATGTGGCCAATAAAGTCTGACCCCATTCATGTACTGGATTTAGCGCCAAAACTTTACGATCATAGTTTTTGCCGTGCAAACTATTATTGACTAAATTACACTCTTCATTTTAAAGATTTTGCCTTGAGTCATAATTTCAAAGATATAAAGCCGGTTATTGGATTTACTTGCGGTGACATAAACGGGATAGGCCCTGAATTAATCCTGAAAGCTCTTTCAGATAACCGGTTGCTGGATTTTTGTACACCGGTTGTTTTTGCAAGTAATAAAGTGATTAATTTTTACAGGAAAGGTATCCCGGACTTAAATTTTAGTTTCTCCAGTATTAAAGATTTCAGCAAACTCAATCACCGGCAGGTAAATATTTTAAATTGCTGGGAAGAGGAGATTCCCGTAAATCCCGGAATTCTGAACGGAACGGGCGGTGAATATGCGGGTAGAAGCCTCCTTGCAGCAACGCAAGCCCTAAAAGACGGACATATTCATGTGTTGGTGACTGCACCCATTCATAAAAAGAATGTTCAAAGCAACGAGTTTAGTTATACGGGGCATACGCCCTTTTTCCAGGATTTTTTTGGGGTAAGTGATGTTTTAATGCTGCTTACATCTTCCGATTTCAGAGTTGGGCTTGTAACAGAACATGTTCCAGTGAAGGATATTGCAAGTTATATCACTCGTGATAGAATTGTAAGTAAGTTGAAAATTTTACACGCTTCGCTTAAAAGAGATTTCGATATTGAAAGGCCAAAAATTGCAGTACTTGCTTTAAATCCGCATGCGGGCGATGAGGGCCTCATTGGAACTGAAGAAGAAGAGATAATCAGACCGGCTATAAAAGAAGCCAAGCAACATAACATGCTGGTAACGGGTCCTTTTAGCGCCGATGCATTTTTTGCCCGAGGGTATCAAAAAAGATTTGACGCCGTACTGGCGATGTACCATGACCAGGGATTAATTCCGTTTAAATCACTTTCAATGGCAGAAGGCATTAACTTTACAGCAGGTCTTCCTGTAATTCGTACCAGTCCGGATCATGGAACGGCTTTTGATATAGCAGGAAAGAATGAGGCAGATATTTCGTCATTCAATGCGGCAATTTTTGCGGGCATTGATATTTTGAATCACCAGGTTCAATATGATGAGAACCGGAAAAATCCAATTAATAAGATGGGAGCGGCTGTAGTGGCCAGCGGAGCAGATGAAAAGATCTTAGAATAGATGCAATGCATTAGTGAAGATGAAACGTAAGGAGATGTAACGTAATAAGTAGACAAACTTCTCGTTATCTATATAAATTAAGATCCGAACCAGATTTTTATACTTACTATTAAAATATAATCACCTATTTCATATGGATATATAATTTTACTTGTAACTTAATTATATTTTTGTAACCGGATTGCTTATTTAATATTTAGGCATGAATAATATTTTACTCAGCGGGGGATTAGCGTTTTTAATTACGTTTTTTTCAATACCCGTTATCATAGAAGTGGCGAAGGAAAAGAAATTTTTCGATGAGCCTGATGAAAGGAAAGTTCATAAAGCCGTGATTCCTACTTTAGGAGGTCTGGGCATATTCGCTGGTTTTATTGTTGCAACATTATTAGGCGTTCCCCCCTCAATGGCATCTGTGCTTCAATATTTTATTGCAGCTATCATGGTAATATTTTTTCTTGGAATAAAAGATGACATTTTAATTCTTTCAGCTACTAAAAAATTTATAGGCCAGGTTGTTGCGGCAGCTATCATTATCAAGTTCGGCGGAATACAGATAAGTAATATGCATGGCTTTCTGGGATTGTACGAAATACCCCACACGGCAAGTGTGCTGCTTAGTCTATTTACTATCGTTGTCATTACCAACTCTTTTAATCTCATAGATGGTGTTGATGGACTCGCAGGCTCTCTCGGTTTAGTTACCTCATCGGTTTTTGGAGTTTATTTTTTAATGACCTCACAGATAATGTTTGCCGTAATGGCTTTTTCTTTGGCGGGCAGCCTTATAGGTTTCTTAATTTATAACTTTTCCCCGGCCAAAATATTTATGGGCGATACGGGTTCACTACTTATTGGATTACTCAATTCGGTTTTTGTTATAAAGTTCATTGCTGTAGCTTCTGATCCATCTTTCGGTTTTGCACTAGACTCAGCACCGGCTTTAGGATTTGCTATTCTAATCGTGCCTCTCTTTGACACCTTGAGGGTTGTAAGTCTAAGAATTCTTAGCAGGCGTTCTCCATTCAGTCCGGACAGAAATCATATCCATCACTTCCTGCTTGATTTCGGCCTTAGCCATAGAATGATATCCGTAGTATGTGTTGTCACCAATATTTTATTCATCGGCCTTGCTTATTTCCTTCGTTCATACGGAACAACAAGGGTAATTCTTGCCCTTAGTTCAACATCGGTTTTATTGGTAACTATGATTTATTACAGCAGGCCTAAAGTTAAGTCAGTTCCTTTTGCAAGTCCTGAACGCCAGCAAAAGCCTATTCTTAAATCCCACAAAATCCTTACTCTTGCCGGCGAACCCATCGAGCAGGATTAGGCAAGGAAGCCTTATTAACTTTTTTATCAGCCCGTTTTCGTTAATTTTGTTCACTTTTTACGTGTTCCTGGTTAAAGGAATGAATTTTTTTGAAGACCAGTAAATTTATGATATGACAGACGACCTTTCAGAAATTTTGAAAGACAGTACGCTTTCAATGGAAAAAGCAATAGATCATTTAGAAACAGAACTTACACGAATAAGAGCCGGAAAGGCCAACCCAACCATGCTGGATGGTATTGTAGTTGATTATTACGGCAATCCGGTTCCAATAAACCAGGTAGGTAATCTAAGTGTTATGGATGCTAGAACACTTACCATACAACCATGGGAGAAAAATATGCTTCAACCAATTGAAAGGGCAATCATTGCTGCTAATATTGGAATAAACCCGCAGAATGATGGGAATATAATAAGACTGTTCTTGCCACCACTTACTGAAGAGAGAAGAAAAGAGCTTGTGAAAAGAAGTAACGCCGAGGGTGAGAATGCAAAAGTGGCTGTGCGCAACATACGCAGGGATGCAATTGAACAAATAAAAAAACTACAAAAAGATAGTATAATAAGTGAAGATGCTTCGCGGGACGCAGAAGCCGAAATGCAGGAGATTACTAACAATCATATTTCTTTAGTTGAAAAGCATCTTTCGTCGAAAGAAAAAGAAATTATGTCTGTATAAATATCTTGTAACAGATGTTAAAAGAGCAATTACTTTTATTAATAACAACTCCATTATACATCCTGGTAATTGGCTTTGAGATAGTATTGAGCCACGTACTTCTAAAAAAGTACTACTCCGTAAAAGATACCTTAATTAATGTGTATCTGTGTGCTCTTAATGGAGGCATCGATCTTCTTTTCAGGGCCGTCTATTTAGTGATTCTGGCATCCATATTTAGCTATCATTTCATTAGTTTTTCCTTTAATCCATGGTTGTACTGGATTTTGCTCTTCCTACTGGAGGATATTGCTTTTTATATTGAACATCGTGTCGATCATTATTGCAGATTTTTCTGGGCGGTACATGTAACCCATCACTCTTCAGAAGAGTTCAATCTAACTACCGGCTTCAGATCATCTGTATTACAACCACTATATAGATTTATTTATTTCCTGCCGATAGTATTACTTGGTTTTGAGCCAATCGATATTGTTTTCATGTACTCGCTTACTCAGATATACGGAATACTGGTGCATACACAATACATTAATAAAATGCCTCCCTGGTTTGAGGCTGTTTTTGTGAGCCCTTCTCACCACCGTGTTCATCATGCCAGTAATGTGCGTTACCTTGATAAGAACATGGGCATGGTTCTTATTATTTGGGATAAATTGTTTGGCACATTCCAGGAAGAGGTGGACCACGATCCCGTAAAATACGGGCTTACAAAACGGTTGGAGAATCCCTATCATCTCTCCAAAATAATTTTTCACGAGTGGAAAAACCTTTCAGGAGACCTGAGAAAAAAAATCCCTCTTTCTGTAAAATTTAAATATTTGATAAAGCCACCCGGGTGGAGCCATGACGGTAGTTCCAAAACCGCAAAAGAGTTGAGAAGAGAGTTATTGCTTTCAGAAAAGCCTTAATATTCCCTGGCTCTAACTCTCCTCTTATTGTTGAGAAAACATTAAAAAATATTCAACCGGCAACTTCTTCATTCAAAATAATATTTTTCAATTCAAAGACGTATTTTTATTGCGGTTAAATAACTGCCCCTTGAAATCTTCCATGTTTAGTTTCTAAAAAGAATACCACTATGAGCGGGATCAAACTTAAAGACATAAGCACACGGGCAGGAAAAGAATTTGATAAACAAGAAACAAAAAGTAAGACAATTCAGATACTTGAAGAGCTAAATGGCCTGCAAAATCTTTTGTATGCCGAGAATAAACACTCTGTGCTTATCATAATTCAAGCAATGGATGCAGGCGGGAAGGACGGTGTAATAAGGAATGTTTTTACATCTATGAATCCACAGGGCGTAAATGTAAAAAGCTATAAAGCGCCCACTCCTGAAGAACTAAGCCACGATTTTTTATGGCGTATCCATCAACATGCGCCGGCAAAAGGAATGATTCAAATTTTTAACAGGAGCCACTACGAGGACATACTGATAACGAGGGTACACAAATGGTGTGATGATGAAACAGCATACAAGCGAATGAAAGCCATTAATGATTGGGAACAACTGATTTCAGTTCACAATAGTACTCTTGTGCTCAAATTCTACCTGCACGTTTCCCGCGAAGAGCAGCAGGAAAGGCTCAATGAAAGAATAAAGGATCCTGCTAAAATGTGGAAGTATAATGAGAACGATTTTGCAGAAGCCAAACTTTGGGATATTTACATGGAGATGTATGAGGATTGTTTTGAGAACTGCAATGTAATACCCTGGACTATTGTGCCAAGCGACCAGAACTGGTATAAAGAATACATAATAGCATCTGCATTAAGAGATACCATGGTGGGTCTGAAAATGCAATATCCGGGTTTAAAAAAATAATTTCGTTATTCAACAATCACCAAAAATTAAATTTACGCTTATGAGTTTTATCAAAGATTTTAAAGACTTCGCAGTAAAAGGCAATGTAATGGATCTTGCTGTTGCTGTAATAATTGGAGCGGCTTTTGGCGCAATTGTTTCTTCTTTGGTCGACGACATTATTACTCCCTTGTTATTGTCACCTGCGCTCAAAGCGGTGGGGGCCGAAAATATCTCGCAACTAAAATGGGGAGAAGTAAAATACGGGAATTTTTTATCGGCAGTTATTAAATTTATAGTGATTGCATTAGTCATTTTCTCTCTTGTAAGAACCATTGCCTCCATGAAAAAGAAAGAAGCCGCCGCAGCACCGGCTGGTCCATCAAGTACCGATCAACTTTTGATGGAAATAAGAGACGAACTGAAGAAATCCTAAACAAGATGTGCATTTATTGCCCTAACCCATTGCAATTATACTGTAATGGGTTGTTTTATTGCTATTGCCTAACGACATGGCCCGGTGCCTGTTAGGAAAAAAACTTATTTTCGTAAGCACATATCCGTATCACAAATGATAAATATTCTAAACCTGGTTTAACAACACCAAACTAACATGAAAAAATTTTTTACATTACTATCCCTTTGCATGCTTTTCGTTGCCTGTTTTGCACAGGAAATGCCGGATGATAAAAAAATGCAACAGCCCATTTCAAATAAGGCCAACTGGACGAAAGGGATTCGATTTTTCGCGATTGCCGGGCAGGCTGGTAGTAAAAACTGGGCTTCGGGTAATGATGTATTTTCTGTTTCTGCAAATATGTTTTTGAATGCGCACGCTAACCTGACAAAAAAAAGATGGTATTTCAATAATTCATTAATTGCTTCTTATGGCCTTATTAATACCGATGAATATGCGACCATAAAGAATGATGACAAGATTGATCTTTTTACAACAGTGGGCATCAAATTGAAAAAGAAACCAAGTTTTGGAATAGGAGCCGCTATAAATTTTAGATCCCAGTTTTCTAACGGCTATGATCGTGATTACCTCAACCAGGGACTTAAAAGAAGGACCTCGGGTTTTTTTGCACCGGCATACATTACGGTAGCACCTATTGGCGTAAACTACCAGGCGAAACATCTAAATATTTATGGAACCCTGGTTGGCTTTCGCGGTGTGATAGTTTCTAATGAACCCTATAGTTATGCTTACCAGGGAGGAATAATTCCTGAAAGCATGGTTAACGAAAAAAACAAGGCGACACTTGAAAGATCAGTTGCTGAGATGTACGGAGTTGACCCCCAAAAAACAATACAATACCAGGTAGGGCCATATATTTCGGTTGCTTATAATAAGGAGATCTGCCACAACGTATCCTATATGGGGCGTCTTGATTTATTTTCAGATTTCACTCACAAGACACCCGGCAATGTAGATGTATTTTTGATTAATACATTTGTATTTAAAGTAAATAACTGGCTGAGTGCTGTGTACAGTCTCGACCTTGCTTATGATGATGATATTAAAAAGTTTGGTTACTATAAGGACCACCCTGCTCTGCAAAGCAAATCTATACTGGGTATAGGAATAAATGCCCGGGTGGGAAGCTATAGAGTAAACGGTCATCGGGGAAACCATAGTAAAATGAATAGAATGCATAAATAGATTTAATGGTAAATTTGTGATTCCCGGTGATAAAATCACCGGGATTTTTTTTACCTTGAACACTCTCATTAATCGTCGCTGAACAACCAGAGATAGCGATAAAAAAAAATAAATGAATAAAGAAATATACCAGATCGTTCTTCCGCAATTCGAAGGCCCTTTTGACCTACTTTTATTTTTTATTGAAAGGGATGAACTGGATATTTATAATATTCCGATTACGAAGATTACCAATGAATTCCTTGAGTATATTCATAAAAGCGAAGTGCTGAATATTGAGCTGAGCAGTGAATTTATACTGTTCATAAGTACGCTAATGCGTATAAAGGCCAAAATGCTTTTGCCCCGCAAGGAGGTTGACCAGGAAGGAAATGAAATTGACCCCCGCCAGGAACTGGTGGATAAAATACTTGAATATAAAAGATTCAAGGAAGCTACTGTAAAGATGAGTGAACTGGAAGCATTACGCATGCTTATGGTAAAACGCGGTAACATTCAGGACGAGCTTTCAAGAATTGGAGACGAGGCCGCGGAAGGCACAGAAATACAAGCCGTTTCTTTATTCAAGCTTATGAAGGCTTTTGAAAAAGTGGCTCAACGGCTTCATGAGAAAAGGCACAAGCCGGTACATACAGTTGTACGTTATGATTATACCATGGAAGGAAGCAGAAAGTATATGCTTGAGCTTGTAAAAAAGGAAAAACATGTTTCTTTTGAAAAAATATTTGACGTATCAGAAAACCGTATTCATGCTATTTTTCTTTTCCTAAATATGCTCGAGCTCATTCAGCAAAAATATTTTTCTATAATGATGGGTCAGGGAACAAATAATTTTATAATTGAGTATAACGAAAATCGTGTGGAAGAAATAACTCCAGAGAAAGAAACACTAGTCGATCCTTCTCTAAACTAATAATATTTAGTCAATTAAATATGTTAAGCAGAATTGGTTTACCGGAACTGCTTATTATTGAATCTAATTCGCTCAAAAATTTTATTGATACCATTGGGCAACCTCTGCTGTTGCAAATAGGCAAAGGATAAATTTCCTGCTCAGGAACGCACTCGTAGGAGTGAAGCACAATTGATCTCTCGTAAGCATTGTTGTTAGATGAGTCAAGCCCAAATAATTTAAAAGCAATGCCATACCTGCCGGTATATCTTTTCCCTACTTTGAATTTTCCCATACAACTGCAGCCACTATTTATCTTATTTGAAAAGTTAGCATTTATTTGAAAAGCATTATCGCAACTACCATGTGCAACTAATCCCGAACTTATTATAGAATCCCCTTCCAGATCATATACAAAAAAACGCTTCTTGCCGGATGCTATATTCATATCTGCCAGGAAACAGATTCGGGAATTATAGTTTTTTGCCGAGATGAATTGTTTGAGGGGTAAAACCTCATCTTTTAATCTTAAGAATTCTGTGGACGATCTTTTTATTGCCTCACGCGAAGGAAGAACAGTTTGAGTAAATTTTGGTTTGTAAATGAGGTAGTAGCCCGTTATTGCAAAAGCACAGCAAACAGAAAAAGCTATTAAAATGATTTTTGAAATTAGGCGCATAAAACTGATTCGGGAATTAAGATGAGTTTAATATTAATTTCCATATTTTTTAAAAAAAATAATTTGGAACTTGCAATTGCCTTTTTATTTCATAATTATAGAAAGGCCTGGTATTAGTTTTAAAATTCTGCCGCGAAATATTTTCTTATTTTAGAAGCTTATTAGATTATTGACCTAATTAATCAACTATGAAAAAAATAAGACTTGCTTTTTTTGTTTTCCTATCTTTTTGCACTGCGTCCAGTTTTGCTCAACGGAAAAATGACAGCGTAATTATTTCATCGATAGTTATAGAAGCAACGGAACATTCACAATTAGAAAAACTGGCGCACGAGCTTTTTGATAAAATAGGGCCAAGACTGGTTGGTAGCCCCAAAATGCAACAGGCCCATGATTGGGCTGTATCAAAATATAAAGAATGGGGAATAACCGCGCACAATGAAAAATGGGGCGAATGGCGCGGGTGGGAAAGAGGGATTACTCATATCGATATGGTTTCACCGTGGGTAAAATCTTTAGAAGGAACTCAGCTTGCATGGAGTCCTTCCACAAAGGGAAAAACGATTACTGCTGAATTAATTATTCTTCCTTATGCTGACGATTCCATAGCTTTTCAAAAATGGTTGCCGGCAGTGAAAGGAAAGTTTGTAATGATTTCAATGAACCAGCCTACGGGCCGACCTGATTATAATTGGGAGGAATTTGGCAGAAAGGAATCGGTTCAAAAAATGAAAAGCGATCGCGATTCTCTAACAGATCAATGGCGTAAAAGAATTTCCAACACAGGCTATACAACGAGAACACTGCCGCCGGTTTTGGAAAATGCCGGAGCGTTGGGAATCATTACTAATAATTGGTCAAAAGGTTTTGGCGTAGATAAAATCTTTGGAGCCTATACGGCAAAAATACCAACCGTGGACATTGCATTAGAAGATTATGGGCTGCTTTATCGTTTGGCAGAAGAAGGGCCGGCACCGAAACTGAGTATACTTGCGGATTCAAAGGAAACAGGAATGCAGCCTACCTACAATACCATTGCAGAAATAAAGGGTACTGAAAAACCTGATGAATATGTGATGTTGTCAGCACATTTCGATTCCTGGGATGGCGGAACCGGCGCAACGGACAATGGCACGGGTACAATCACGATGATGGAGGCGATAAGGATTTTGAAAAAAATATATCCAAATCCCAAAAGAACAATCTTAATTGGAAACTGGGGAAGCGAAGAGCAGGGCCTGAACGGCTCAAGGGCTTTTGTAGAAGACCATCCTGAAATTGTAAAAAATATACAAGCAGTTTTCAACCAGGATAATGGAACAGGCAGAGTTGTGAATATCCAGGGGCAGGGTTTTTTAAATTCGTATGAATATGTTACACGTTGGCTGGCAGCAGTTCCTGATAGCATCCGCAGCCAAATTGAAACCAGTTTTCCCGGCTCGCCCGGTCGTGGTGGATCCGACTTTGCTTCCTTTGTGGCAGCAGGCGTTCCGGCTTTTTCCCTGAGTTCTAATAGCTGGCTATATGGCATTTATACATGGCATACTAATAGAGATACTTATGATAAAATTGTTTTTGATGATGTCCGGAACAATGCAATCCTCACAGCGATTTTAGTTTATGAGGCAAGTGAAGATGAAGAAAAGACTTCTCGTGAAAAATCAGTATTACCCATTGACAGCAAAACGGGTGAACCTGCAAAATGGCCCGAACAAAAATCACCCACAAGAATTGGCGGTGTAAATAAGTAAGGGGTTGGAAAAAATTGTAACGATTAAAGATCGAAGCAAAAAATAGTCGCTATTCTGCAATCAATTTATTCACTTCAATTTTAGCCATATCCCTGATGGCATCTGCGATATGATTGGCATCAATACCAACTTCATTATACAACTCCTTCGGCGTTCCATGCTCAATAATCTTATCAGGAATTCCTAATATTCGCACCTGGGCGCTATAATTATGTTCGGCCATAAATTCAAGAATAGCTGAACCAAAACCACCTTTAACGGTTCCGTCTTCTACAGTAATTATTTTAGAATATTTCTTAAACACTTCGTGGAGCATTTCTTCATCAAGTGGCTTTACGAATCGCATATCATAATGAGCAGGATTAATTCCTTCCGCGGTCACTTCCCGGATAGCAGATGCGGCAAAATTACCTGGATGTCCAAAACTCAATATCGCGATTTCCTCTCCATCTCTTAATTTTCTTCCCTTACCAATTTGAATCTCCTTCATGGTAGTTTTCCATTCCGCTTTGACAGCGGCGCCACGCGGGTAACGTATCACAAATGGATTTTCAGTAGACTCTAATTGAGAAGTATACATAAGGTCGCGCAATTCGCTTTCGTTCATGGGAGCACTCACAATCAAGTTGGGAATGCAGCGCATATATGCAATATCGTACGCCCCATGGTGCGTTGGCCCATCTTCCCCTACAAGTCCCGCCCTGTCTAAACAAAAAACAACAGGCAGGTTTTGTATAGCCACATCATGCACAACCTGGTCATAAGCTCTTTGCATAAACGAAGAATAAATATTGCAGAATACCCGCATACCCTGCGTGGCAAGGCCTGCACTTAGCGTCACCGCATGTTGCTCGCATATTCCCACATCAAATGCACGGTTGGGCATTTTTTCCATCATAAATTTAAGAGAAGATCCACTTGGCATAGCAGGCGTAACACCCATTATTTTTTCATTCTTTTCTGCCAGCTCTATAATGGTATGCCCGAACACATCCTGGTATTTAGGGGGCTGAGGAATGTCAAATTTTTTCTTATAAATTTCGCCGGTTATTTTATCAAACAGGCCAGGCGCATGCCATATAGTTTGATCTTTTTCCGCCAATTCGTAACCCTTTCCTTTTACTGTCTTTATATGTAAAAGTTTCGGACCGGGAATGTCTTTTATGTCTTTTAATGTATCGACAAGCTTGGTGATATTATGGCCATCAATCGGGCCGAAATAACGTAAATTAAGTGCTTCAAAAAGATTGCTGGTGTTACTTAAAATACCTTTCAAACCCGCTTCTACTTTCGAAACAATTTTACGGGAGAAGCTTTTAGCGGGTAACTTACCTAAGGCTTTCCAAAAATCGTCACGTAGCTTATTATAAGTTTGAGAGGTTGTGATATCTGTAAGATATTCCTTTAACGCACCTACATTAGGATCAATGCTCATGCAATTATCGTTGAGAATAATAAGCAAATTGCTTTTCTCTATACCCGCATGGTTCAACGCTTCAAACGCCATTCCAGCAGTCATGGCTCCATCTCCGATTATGGCCACATGCCTGCGGTCATCTTCGCCTTTGTAATGTGAGGCCATTGCCATTCCCAATGCCGCGGAGATTGATGTGGAAGAGTGTCCCACACCGAAAGCATCATAATCACTTTCAGTTCTCTTAGGAAACCCACTTAAACCCTTGTATTTTCTATTGGTAATAAAATTGTCTCTCCGGCCTGTAAGTATTTTGTGACCATATGCCTGGTGGCCAACATCCCAAACAAGTTGATCGTAAGGCGTATTAAAAACATAATGGAGAGCGACTGTTAATTCCACCACACCAAGACTAGCGCCAAAATGCCCGCCGTGAACACTTACTACGTCAACAATATATTGACGCAGTTCCTCACAGAATTCAGGAAGCTGAGCGCGATCGAGTTTTTTTAGATCATTTGGATCGTCGATAGCTCTAAGTAAAGGTCCAGGGGTAATGTTCATCTGTCAAAATTATTGGTAAAAATACATTTTTTTCTCAGGCGATTTAGTAGATAGATATACGATTTAACTCGAAAAAAGTTCGGTTATCGGTTCGTAGATTCACTATACTAACGGATAAATTTGAGATTTCATATACTTTTTTAGGTAATAAATTTCCTCATTCCAAGTAATAAATCCGGATCGGGTGAATTTTCAAGATATTGGCCCCCTTCACTTAGCTTACACACGCCGGGATAATCTCCTTTAAAGGAACCCATATTTTTGATCATTTGGAAATGAAGGTGCGGTGGCCAATATCCGTTCTCTTTCACGTTTCCAAATGTTGCAAATTTTTCGCCTCGTGTTATAAGGCTTCCCTCTTTAAGGTTTTCAATATCTTTTAGACTGATGTGTCCATATAGAGTATGAAAGGAAATATTGTTTAACTGGTGGAAAAGAATAATAGTCGCGCCATAATCGCCTAAATGGTCATTGTAAGCAAAACTGTGAACAATGCCGTTCAGGGGAGCATGCACTTCTGTTCCCGCAACACCCCAAATATCTGTACCGATATGCAGTCGCCTCGGTTCTTCTGTGGTTATTGGTTGTTCTGTAATGGCTAAATTTGTGTCAAAAAGATCGCTGCGATTATATAAAGACCTGAGTTCATTATAGCCGCCGTAACCAAATTTTGCGCCGTATATTTCTAATTGATTAGAAATATACTTTCCAAATTCCATGATATCCGCAATGTCCACCGCTTTTAATTCCTGGTTGTTTTCGCTAAGATCGAGCAAAATGAGTTTCTCTTCGTGGGGATTAAAAAGTACAACGGGATGGAAATCCTGCGTTTTAGATTCTAATGTCTTGTAAAAAGCATCTTCAAGGAGCGACATACAGTTTTGCCTATTTTAAGAGTTGATGGACAGATATGTTGATCTTAAACATAATGCTCAATCCTAAGGTTGAAATTCACAATTATTAATCGCCCTAATCCATTTCGCAAAGCCTCGCCTCTGCTTCATACTTATTATTATGATATCCATGCAGCAGGCTTTCCCACAAATATTTTAGGATGAAAATAAAATATCCATGCGTTTGAAATTGCCTTATATGGCATAGTTCGTGCCTCACCCATTTTTCATTATCGAGAAAATCGGCTTCGTTCACATTATGAAGATAAATCGTTCCTCCCAAGACAAAAGCTACTTTATCGGCTTTTAACTTTGCCGCAGCAACTTTCGCAAGCCATGACTTTTCTTTAATTCTGATATTGGTTAAATCAATTGCAGGCTTACTTTTTACTTCACGGCTTCCCATGCTTTTATTATTTCTTCAGAATGAATTTTTGACTTGGGTTTTTTAAAGATCTTAACGATTTCGCCCTTTTCATCAATCAAAAAAGTTGTTCGGTGTAGGCCCATGTATTTTCTGCCGTACAAATTTTTTTCGCCCCAAACTCCATACTTGTCAATGAGCTTTTTCTCAGGGTCTGCAATTAGAGTAAAAGGCAGTTTGTATTTTTCTTCAAATTTTTTATGCTTCTTTTCGTCATCCGGGCTTACTCCCAAAATAACATAGCCCTTCTTTTTGAGCAGTGCATAATTGTCGCGGAGATTGCAGGCCTCTATAGTACAGGTAGGTGTATCGTCTTCCGGATAGAAATAAAGAACGACTTTTTTATCCTTAAAATCTTTCAGGCTTACTGGTTTCCCATTTTGATCTTTTGATTTAAAATCAGGTGCTTTATCTCCTTCCTGTAGTTGTATCATTTGGCTTTTTTTATCTTGTAAAATGAAGTGTTTTTTGTGAAGTATTCCCTGCTTCATCCTGCGCAGAGATCGTCAACTCATGATTTCCACGGGAACACATTTCATCAAAATGATAAATAAAGGATCGTCCTTTATCATTTGTGAACATTAGCCAGTTACCGTCAAGTTCAGCTTTAAAATTTTTTATCTCATCGTTATCATCTTTTGGAACAAAGACAATACCCGTGGATTTTGAAAGATTTGCATTATCCGCGAAGCCGCCAACAATAAGCGGAGGAGTACTATCCCCGATCAATTCAAAATTTCCGAAATCGCGAAACTTTGCAGTGTACCAATCACCGCTTCCCGTCGCTTTTACTACCTCTGTTTTATTTGCCCACTCACGCCGCATTAGCATTTTATCCTGTAATTCCGGAGGCACGGTTTTATTCGCTCTTATTCTAATGGTGTAATAGCTATGCACAGGCACCAGGCCGGATTCAACTGAAAATACATCAGAGAAGGAATTGCGGTCATTAGAAGCTTTTTTAGATTCAACAAATGAAACTGAATCATATAAATCTTGTGGCCGTAGTATTACCTGGAGGTCTTCGCTTTCAAAAATATTTACAAAACCCGGATGAAATTCTTTCTGGTCACGATAAGATGCTGTGTCATCAATGTTTCCGTTTTCAATTATAATTCCTTTTTTTATTTTAAAATTCAGCGTAGACGTATTTCCATAAGTATCTTTCACAACGATACTTACGTTGTGTACGCTATCATCTTTTAATTCAATTACACCATCACCCTTTATATCTTTATAAACTCCTTCGGGATAGCCGGGCAATCTCGCAAGTTGCTCTATGTATGGCCCGCCCGAAGCCTTAGTCTTATAATCAATATGTGCATTAAGATACCTGGTTTCGTCATAGCCTATGCTATCAAGCTGGAAACCGACGATCGGCTCATCATCAACAAACAGAACGGCTTCATAAATACCGTTTGGATTTGACGAACCAGATACTTTATCATTAGCCGAAATGCCAAAACTTATTTTATCGGTATTAACTGGAATCACCGCCGCGGTGGTGGTATAACCAGCATTGACTTTTTTTAAACTGAATAATTTAGGAGATTGGCTGTATATACTCCTGCACCTATCATACATGGCCAAACGAATAATTGTGGGTGGCACATTATCCGCAATGGGAAAACCAAATAAAAGCGGGTTTAATACTTTATCGGTCCTGGTGTCCCTTATTTCAAAATGACAATGCGGGCCTTGAGATCCCCCGGCATTACCGCTTCTTGCAATGAGCTGCCCTTGCTTTACCGGGAACATTCCGGGTGGAATATCGAGAGATACTTTCCACGATTGCTGCTTGTACTGTTGCTCTTTTACATACTTTTCAAGCGCTGGGAAAAATGAGTTTAAATGGGCGTACAACGTTGTTAATCCATTAGGATGATTTATGTAAATGGCTTGCCCAAAGCCAAAGGGCTCAACTTTTACATGCGCTACATACCCATCTGCTGCAGCTTTTACTATTTTGTTGACTACACGATCGGTACGGCAATCGAGGCCCATGTGGTAATGATTGGCGCGTAGCTCCCCAAAATTAGCTGCAAGCCCTACATTTGCCTCCACCGGATAAATAAAATAGCCTTTGGGGTATTTTTTTGCAGGAAGTACCTGGCCCTGAACATTAAAACATAAAAGGATAACGAGAAAAAATAGGAACGGTTTATGTAACGTAGTCTCTTTAGAAAAAAACATATTCATATTAATACAAAATAACGCCTAAAAAATTTAAATTTATTATCATGGCAAAGTCGTCTACCATTTCAGCAATCATTCTTGGGGCATCAATTGGCGTGGCACTCCTGAAATTTTATAGTATGCCAAAGGAGGAGAGGGATGAATTCTTCGATCAGGTTAAAAAGCAAACTGATTACTTACTGGACAATGCAGAGGATACTGTGGAAAAAGTTGAACAATTTATGGGAGAAATAAAAAGTAAGGATGAAAACGAGTGGATGGAAAAATTGTACATAGTAAAGAAAATGTTCAATGATTTGTATGGTAAGCCTAGCGGCAGTTATCTGTCGTAAGTCAGGTTTAATCATAAAATATAAAAAGCAGGCTCACATGAAAGCCTGCTTTTTATATATGTACAAGGATTAACTTAATCCTTCTTAAGAACGACTATCAGTGCATAAATTACACCGGGTAGAAAAAACAATAACGTAAGTACAAGATCAAGCCAGAACTTATTATTTATTTCTCCTTCGTGAAGATAAACAGCAAGTGGCGGAAGAAGGATTGCCAAAATAACTAATAGTACCTGATTAGTTGATGGCTCACTACCGGCTTTTTTTTCGGCCTTAATCCTCTTTATTTCTGATTTAGCTTCTTTAACCCGTAATCGTCTTTCTTTCCTGGAAAGATGCATAAATTCGGAAAGCGCAGACGAAATTGTTTTAGATTCCGGCTTACCCGGAGCTTCATTTGCATTGTGCATCGGAATCACAAATGCGGCCAGTGACTCATTAAAGGTGCTTGTTAAAAAGATGATTGCAAAAATGAAGGTGAGAGTTTTTTTCATAAGTTTTGTTTTTTGTTAAAAAAATTGTAAAGAAATTATTATACCAAATATATAGCCTTGTGAGATAGAATCGTGTAATTTTTCTAATCGTCTCTCAACATTTACTTTTATTTTCGCGCAATTCATAATAGTTAAAATGCCAAGAGATAATTCTATCAAGTCAGTTTTGATCATTGGGTCCGGTCCAATCATAATTGGCCAGGCTTGCGAGTTTGACTATGCAGGCAGCCAGGCCGCACGAAGTATTCGCGAAGAAGGGATTGAAGTGATTCTAATTAACAGCAATCCTGCAACCATCATGACGGATCCAATGATGGCAGATAAGGTTTACCTGCTTCCGCTTACTATCGAAAGTATAGAACAAATTCTTGAAGAAAATAATATTGACGCTGTATTGCCGACAATGGGTGGACAAACAGCTTTAAATCTTTGTAAAGAAGGCGATGAACTGGGAGTATGGGAAAAGTTTAATGTGAAATTGATAGGTGTCGATATTAAAGCAATTGATAAAGCTGAGGATAGGGAGAAGTTCAGAAAGTGGATGATAGAAATGGGTGTGCCCGTTGCACCTGCAAAAACCGCGAATTCTTTTTTAGAAGGTAAAGAGTTTGCCCAAGACATTGGATTTCCACTGGTTATCCGGCCATCATTTACTCTCGGTGGCACAGGAGGAAGTTTTGTGCACTCTAAAGACGAGCTCGATGAGGCGTTAAATCGTGGGCTTACAGCTTCTCCCATGCATGAGGTTCTCGTAGAGAAAGCAATGATGGGCTGGAAAGAATTTGAATTAGAGTTGCTAAGAGATGATAATGATAATGTCGTAATCATTTGCACGGTAGAAAATTTTGATCCAATGGGCGTTCATACCGGCGATTCCATAACTGTTGCACCGGCTATGACATTAAGCGATACTGCTTTTCAAAAAATGCGTAATACAGCAATCGCGATGATGAGAGATTTGGGAAATTTCGCCGGAGGATGTAATGTACAGTTTGCTTTGAATCCACAAACTGAGGATATTATTGCGATAGAAATAAATCCTCGTGTTAGCAGATCGTCTGCACTCGCAAGTAAAGCGACGGGTTATCCTATCGCAAAGATTGCTGCTAAACTCGCCATTGGTTTTACTTTAGATGAACTAAAAAACCAAATCACCAAAACAACCTCAGCATATTTTGAACCGGCATTGGATTATGTAATTGTAAAAATTCCACGGTGGAATTTTGATAAGTTTAAGGGTGCCGATGATACACTTGGCCTGCAGATGAAATCTGTTGGTGAAGTAATGGCCATAGGAAGAAGCTTCGCAGAGGCGATTCAAAAAGGTTGTCAGAGTTTAGAAAATGAGGCGGTTGGCCTCGGTTATTATGGGAAGAGCCTAATGTATGCAGAAGAAGTTATAGAATATCTTAAGGTTCCAAAATGGGATCGAATTTTTAGAATTAAAGATGCACTCATGATTGGAGTAAGCATACGGCGTATTTGTGAATCCACAGGCATAGACCGATGGTTTCTCTACCAGATTCAAAAAATATGTGATTGTGAAAAAGAACTAATCAAAACAAATTTGGAAGACCTTTCTCCTGAACTTTTGAAAAAGGCAAAGCATCTTGGTTTTGGCGATGAACAAATTGCGAGGATTATGAAAGATGGCAGTACGGACGAAGATATTTATGAAAAAAGGAAAGCATTTGGAATAACAAGAGTTTACAAAATGGTAGATACGTGCAGCGCAGAGTTCGAGGCAAAGACACCTTATTTTTATAGTACCTTTGAGTAATTTTTCATAAATAAATATCGTTTTTTATGATTACCGTTGACGAGAAGGAGTTGAGTTTAACTAATGAGCAAGAGAAGGATATAAAGCTTGAAATTGCAGTTATGCTGTTTGAAAAAGCAGACTATTCTTTTTATGTGGCTGCAAAACTAGCGGGAATACATTGGATGGATTTTGTAAAAGAGCTGGGTAAAAGGGAAATATCAATTTTTTCTGAAGAGGCTTTTCTGAAAGACCTCGAAACGATAAAAAAATTTGGGAAATGATCGTGGTAAGTGACACTTCATCTATTTCAAATTTATTATTAATTAACCAACTTGATTTACTGCAAAAAATTTATTCAAATATCTATATCCCACCTGCGGTTTACGATGAAATATTGCAGTTAGAAAGTGAAGGCCGTGATTTGAGTTATTTGAAATCGAAAACCTGGATAATTGTAGAAAGTAATTTTAAGAAGAATATCTCACTTTCCCCTCCCAAATACATTGATGCTGGTGAAGCCGAAGCGATAGATCTTGCCTTACATTTAAAGGCTGATCGACTTTTAATTGACGAGAGAAAGGGTACATTTCTAGCAAATGAGTTAGGAATTACAACTATTGGTTTGTTAGGTATAATTATAATTGCTAAAGAAAACAATTTCATTCAATCAGCGAAAATCTTACTTGACCAGTTAATAAATATCAATTTTTGGTTAAGTAAAAATCTATATCAACAGGTTCTAAAATCATGCAATGAAATCTGAAATAATCTCCAACGAATCAATCCCGTCATCTAAAAAGAAAGTAATTGTATTAGGCAGCGGCCCAAATCGAATTGGCCAAGGCATTGAATTTGATTATTGCTGTGTACATGGATTACTGGCAATAAAAGAATGTGGCTATGAAGCCATAATGATTAACTGTAACCCTGAAACAGTTTCCACAGATTTTGATGTTGCGGATAAATTATATTTCGAGCCCGTTTTTTGGGAACACATCTGGGACATAATTGAACTTGAAAAACCATACGGAGTTATTGTGCAATTGGGTGGGCAAACTGCATTAAAACTTGCTAAAAGACTGGATGAAAAAGGGATAAAGATCATCGGCACTTCCTTCGATGATATGGATACTGCGGAAGATCGTGGCCGGTTTAGCGACATGCTTAAGGAGCTTGAAATTCCTTATCCAAATTATGGAACCGCGTATAATACCGATGATGCAATTGAGGTAGCCAAGGAAGTTGGTTATCCTGTTTTAGTACGACCGAGTTATGTGTTGGGCGGGCAAAGGATGCGCATTGTAATTAATGATGAAGAATTGGAAAAGGGTGTTCTCAGTTTATTGAAACATTTGCCCAATAATAAAATTTTAATTGATCATTTTTTAGATCGTTGCCAGGAGGCAGAAATAGATGCCATATTTGATGGTGATGATTTTCATGTAATGGGCGTAATGGAGCATATAGAGCCTGCCGGTATTCATAGCGGCGATAGCAATGCGGTGCTCCCTGAATTTAATCTCTCACCGCTCATCGTTCATACGATGGAAGAATACGCAGAAAAAATTGGGCGGGCCCTGCACATCAAGGGTCTTATCAATATTCAGTTTGCGATTAAGAATGGCGAAGTATTTGTAATCGAGGCAAACCCACGCGCATCCAGAACCACTCCGTTTATCGCCAAAGCATACCAAATTCCTTATTTAAATATTGCAACCAAAATAATGCTTGGGGCAGCGAAATTGAAAGACTTTACTTTCGAGAAAAAACTGGTTGGGTTCGCTATTAAAGAACCCGTTTTCTCTTTCAATAAATTTCCCAATGTGAACAAAGAGCTGGGGCCTGAAATGAAAAGCACCGGCGAAGCCATTCGCTTTATAAAGGATTTACGTGATCCGTATTTCAGGCAATTGTATAAAGAAAGAAGCATGCATTTAAGTAAATAATCTCCATAAAAAACCTGCTCTGAAAAGAGCAGGCCTGCATTTACCCTCAAAAATAAATACAGAATATTTTACCAGTTACTTAACCTGATCCCGATATTATAGGGCATGTAATTAAGCCCGTTTTTGAAAATAGAATTAGGGCTGTAGGAACCGTATAAATGTGCGGGCCCCAGGCCAAGTTCTGCTATGTAAGAGAATTTCCATTTTTCAAGATCGTAATCGCCACGATTTTTTTGCTTACCTCTTTCATTACTTTCTTGCTTGTTCCTGCTGCTGTAAAGATAGCCTGCACTTACACCTGCACTAAGGCTTAAACCTTTGGAAGAGCTATTGGGATTCGTACGAAAATTCAACATAAAAGGTACAGTCACATAATCAGCCGCAAGTTTATTTTTTGAAAAACTTATAGAGTCCTTGAAGATAAAGGGATGCGGAATATTCTGCGAAGTGTAAGGATTATTCCCTCCTTCGTTGAGGCTAACTGCCGACTTGAATCGATAATTATTTAGCTCAATTCCAAGGCCGTATTTAAGGTTTACGTAATGCTTTATAAGGTTAAGCCTTTGCATAAAAAACCAAATGTTCACGTTCACGGATTTTATAGTTTTCAACTTAAAATCATTTTCACCGAGAGCTGCAGAACCGGGACGATTTACAATGTAGCCGTCGGCAGTTGCTGATGCATAGTCAGTTTTATCAGTCCAGTTTGCAAACCCAAGGTCCACGATAAATGAAGCAGTACTTATATTAGAAGGCTTTTGCCGGCGCCTGTTACCAATAGTTACGGTCACCCGCTTGGTATGTGAAGTATCACCCTTCTTTAAGATGATCATGCCACCTATCCGTATCGTGTCATTCTGCTTGCGTATAACCATCGAATCATCCTGGGCAAAGGAATGGATAGTGAATAATATTGCCATAAAAGCCAGTACTGTCTTTTTCATTTTGTATAATTGTGAGATAAGTAAATTTATTTTGAAAATGTTAATTGGAAGCAACTTGTTTTTCATCTCCCGAAAAAAGGCGCGTTACCGGGTTGTTTCTTTCGACAACTCGTTTTACCTTTTTTAGAAATCCTCCTACTTTTGATTTCCTGAATTCTTCGGTTGTGACATTATAGAATACATAGTTTTCATTTTTCTGATCAGCATCTGCAACATACGAAGCAGATTGGGCTTGATTTATAGCTTGTGTGCCCGCTATATCTTTTTGAATCGGCTTTATTTCTACACCTCTTTGAAAAGAAATTTCATTAGTTTCAATTATTTTTTTCTGCGGTATATTTTTTAATTCGTTTTCTAATACAGCTACATCAGGCTTAACTTCTTCAACAGTTGTTTCCTCTTTAGGTTCAGCCTTCTTGTTATTGACTTTTGTAGCTGTCTGCACATAGGAACGTTTCTCTTTTTCCTCTTCTGTATTCGGCTTTATTTCCCCCTTTTTTTCAACAGGCTTTTCTTTTTCTGCTACTTCTTTATTTTGATTCCCTGGGTTTGCAACAACGTTTTCTATCGATTTCTTTCCGGGAATATTTTTTGGAGAAATTGTTTCTGCTTTTTTAAACGGCTTTACAGTTTCAACAATTCCTGGTTTTTGTGTTGGCTGCTGGTTATATATCCCGAATATCCAAAATCCAAATCCGATAAAAACAGCCGCAGCTATTGATCTCCAGAAAATTAAAGGAACTACTCTGCCAGCCTTTTCTCTTTTATATAAATTCTTTTTACCAGGGAAAACAATTGAATTGTCAGGTGCCAACTTTGCGGTACCCATTGATTTAAATTCCTTTTCTAAATGAGGGTGTTGGCCAACAAATAATTTGGTGTTGTTCTTTTCTTCTTCAGTCAATTCGTGATCATGATACAGAACAAAAATTTCTTCATAATTTTTCTCGGTAATAAAATCATTTTCAGTTACCCTTAATAAACTTGCTTTGTTTTCCATCACCACGTGATCCGGTTTGCAAATGGTATCCTGGATCATTTTAAATTCATCCTCAAGATCTTTATTCGCCCTTATAAATTTTAATACCTCTATCTTTTCATAATCCGTTAATTCATTATCGGCATAAAGCAAGAAGTATTCTTCGTAATTATCTCTGTTGATCTCCATTTTAAATTACATTTTCCTGTTTAACCAAATAATTTTTTAATTGTATCCTCGCCCTGTGCAGGTACACTTTTACCTGGCTTATACTCAACGAAGTAATTTGCGCTATTTCATCATAACTATACCCTTCGTAATCCTTTAATAAAACCAGGCTTCTCTGCGTTTCACTTAGCCTGTATAGCGCCTCATTCAATATCTTTTTTACATTATGCTGCGGTTCTCTCGTTGTTCTCACTTCATTAGAAAAATCTTCCTGTAAACTTATCCTCTTATTTTTTCTTATGTGATCAATCATCTGGTGATAGGCCACCGTAAACAAATAAGATTTACTGCGCTCATTTTCCACCGTCTCCCTGTTTATCCATAACTTCTCGAATGCAGACTGCACCACATCTTTTGAATCTTCTTCATGTCTTAAATTTTTTAGAATGAACCTGTAAACACCGTCGGCATAAATATGTACACATTCATTATATTCTTTCTCATTCATACACTTGAGGGCAGTTTAGAATTACTCCGAAGCTTTTAATTTGTTGTTATACGGACTCATGCACAAAAAGTTACAATTAGATTTCAACTTTCTTCATTTCACATTAAGTGGCGTAAAAATCTGTCTATTTCTGTAGGTTTGCGTAATTCAAAATTAAATCGAATGAATGAAAATTTCGTAAAACGAATAGGCAACGATCTTGAAGAAATAAAAAAAGCCGGTTTATATAAAAATGAAAGAATAATTACCAGTGAACAGGGTGCGGAAATAGAAGTGGGCGGAAAACAGGTTTTAAACTTTTGTGCCAATAATTATCTTGGTTTGTCCGCACATCCTAAGGTAATTGAAGCAGCGAAAAAATATATTGATGAACGAGGCTATGGCTTGAGCAGCGTACGTTTCATTTGCGGCACGCAGGATATTCACAAAGAGCTCGAAAAGAAGATTGCTGATTTTTTAGGAACAGAAGATACTATTTTATATGCTGCCTGTTTCGATGCAAATGGCGGAGTTTTTGAGCCTTTATTTGGAGAAGAAGATGCAATTATTTCTGACACTTTGAACCATGCAAGTATTATAGATGGTGTTCGCCTGTGTAAAGCGCAACGTTTCCGTTATGAACATAATAACATGGAGGACCTTGAAAATAAACTGAAAGAAACGCAAAATTTACGCAGCAGAATTATAGTAACAGATGGCTCTTTTAGTATGGATGGAACCATTGCACAGCTCGATAAAATATGTGATCTCGGAGATAAGTATGATGCAATCGTGATGATAGATGAATGCCACTCTACAGGATTTTTAGGAAAGACCGGCAGGGGCACACATGAGTATCGCGGTGTTGTGGGAAGAATTGATATTATTACCGGCACGTTGGGTAAAGCGCTCGGCGGCGCCAGTGGCGGCTTCACCACAGGTAAGAAAGAAATTATAGAAATGCTCCGGCAGCGGAGTCGGCCTTACCTGTTTAGTAATACTGTAGCGCCAAGTATTGTCGGTGGCTCAATTGCCGTTCTAGATATGCTTAGTGAAACTACAGACCTTCGTGATAAACTTGAAAGCAATACGAAATATTTCAGAACTAAAATGACGGAAGCAGGTTTTGATATAAAGCCCGGTGAACATCCCATTGTGCCTATTATGCTTTATGAAGCAGAACTTGCTCAACAGTTTGCCTCAAAATTACTTGACGAAGGAATTTATGTAATTGGATTTTTCTTTCCGGTTGTGGCTAAGGGACAGGCACGTATAAGAGTGCAATTGAGTGCAGCCCATGAAAAAGAACATTTGGACAAAGCAATTGCTGCCTTTGTAAAAATTGGGAAAGAATTGCAGGTACTTAAATAAAATTAATTCTGGTAAATTGAAGAATATTTTTCCTGTTATTAAATAGAAAACCAAGAACGAATAATAATGACTGAAAACGCCTCTACATTTAAAGCAAAAAGCACTATTAAGAGTGCGGATCTTGATCACAGACAAAAAATAAATTTTAATATAGGCAGATATAACGCTGTAGTTCCGCAGGGCAAGCACCAGTTTGAAAATACGGACCTTGCCAGGGAAAGGGCAAAGAATATTAAATGGAAAGCGCTTGAAACGTTGGACCAGCAACTGGAATCATTTGAGAAACAGTTTACAAGCCGTGGAGGTAAAGTGATCTGGGCACAAAACTCACAGGAAGCATTAGACGAGATTCTAACCATCTGCAAACAAAAAAATTGCAGGACCATTGTGAAAAGCAAAAGCATGGTTACGGAGGAAATTCACCTGAATGATTTCCTTGAGAAAAATAATATTGAAAGTGTTGAAACGGATCTGGGAGAATATATTCAACAGTTGGACGGTGAA
This sequence comes from Chitinophagales bacterium, assembly GCA_038251675.1. Classification (GTDB taxonomy): domain Bacteria; phylum Bacteroidota; class Bacteroidia; order Chitinophagales; family Chitinophagaceae; genus Ginsengibacter. The sequence continues at coordinate 51,321 of JBBSBD010000004.1, forward strand.
CCACCTTATCACATTGTAACTCCGGCAATGCACAAGAGCAAAGAAGACGTTGCTAAACTTTTTGCTGATAAATTAGGAACACCTTCCAAACTTTCTCCACAAGAATTGACATTAGTTGCAAGAGAAAAATTAAGAGAAAAATATACGCAGGCTGAAATTGGAATTACCGGCGCTAATTTCATAATTGGTGATATTGGCGCGATAGCCGTCACCGAAAATGAAGGCAATGGCCGGCTAAGTATGGCATGGCCAAAAACACATATTGCCATTGTTGGCATAGAGAAAGTTTTGCCTTCAATGACTGATCTCGCCTTACTGTGGCCATTACTGGCAACCTATGGTACAGGGCAAAAGGTAACAGTTTATAACAGCATCATTACGGGACCAAAACAATCGGGTGAAACCGATGGACCGGATGACATGTACGTAATTTTGCTTGATAATAACCGAAGCAACATATTAGCAAATCCTGCCCAAAGAGAAAGCCTTTATTGCATAAGATGTGGTGCATGTCTTAATGCCTGCCCTGTTTATAAGAATATTGGCGGACACAGCTATGGCGCCACTTATAGCGGTCCCATTGGGAGTGTGATCACTCCGCATTTGCAGGGAATGGACGAATACAAGCATCTTAGCTACGCTTCATCGCTTTGCGGAAATTGTACCGAGGTATGTGCCGTTAAAATTAATCTTCATGAGCTTCTTCTATTAAACCGAAAAGAAAGTGTTGAGGAGGGCCTGGCAACTTTTTCTGAAAAAACTGCATGGAAAGTTTGGAGGATGGCTTCTTTGAAACGTGGTATGATGAACATGGGGAGTGGAAACTTGAAAAATAAAGTTGTTAATAAATTATTCAAAGGATGGAATACGCATCGCTCAAATCTTGAATTCAGCAAGAAGACTTTTAATCAACTTTGGAAAGATCGTTTTACTAAAAGCGATTAAAGCAGGATGATTTTAATTCTATCAGATATCATCACTCCACGCCTGCAATATGTTGCTGATTTCATTTTCAAAGAAAATTTCGGAGTTGAGTATACTATCACGACTAATGTGAAAGACTTTGAAAAAAGTGATGTAATAAAAATAAATTATACAAAAGATCAGCTCGCCGGAGATGTAATTAATATAAGTGGTAGCCGGCTGCTTTTTGAAAAAAAAATTCACAAACAAAATATTGAAATTTTCCAGGTAAATGATTTGCCCGCCTTTTTCAAAAATGAAAGCCGTTTCGAAAATTTCCCTTTTGATATTTTTGCCGCAACATTTTTTTTAATAAGCAGATACGAAGAATATTTACCTCATGTCAAAGACCAATATGACAGGTATGATCACAAGCAATCACTTGCTTCGGGTAATGGCTTTCTAAAAATACCAGTCGTAAATAATTGGCTACAATTCTTCGCAGATCATATTCAAAGTAAGTTTCCGGGTTTTCAAATAAGAAAAAAACTATTCAGGTTTTTACCGACTTATGATGTGGACATGGCTTTCGACTGGCGCCATAAGGGCTTCATAAGAAACACGGGACAACTCCTCACCTTACTAATCCGGCAAGAGTATAAAAAATTTTCGGAGGCTTTGAAAATTTTAGAAGGCAAAGCGAAGGACCCTTCAGACAACTTTGAATTTTTTTACAGCCTGCATGAACAATTAAATCTGCATCCGGTTTATTTCTTTTTGGTTTCAAAAAGCAATACCAAATACGATAAAAACATCAGTCCTTATAACGGAAAGATGAGAGCTTTGATACAAGAACTTTCAAAAGAAAATGATATGGGAATACATCCTTCGTATTACTCATCGACGGATGAAAAAATATTGAAGGAAGAAAAGTTTTTGTTAGAAGAAATAACAGGAAACGTCATTCAAAAAAGCAGGCAACATTATTTGCGCTTCAATTTACCTGACACTTATCGCCAACTCATTCATGCAGGAATAACAGATGAATTCTCAATGGGATATGGCACTGCAAATGGTTTCAGGGCTTCTTACGCAGATTCATTTTATTGGTATGATATTGAACGGGAAGAAAAGACCAATTTACTAATACATCCATTTTGTTATATGGATAGCAATGCAATTTTCCATCAGAAACTTACGCCCGAAGAATCATTTGAAGAACTAATGTATTTCTACAACACATGTAAAGACGTGAACGGAACTTTAATAAGTATCATGCACAATCATCTAATGAGTGATAATGATTTAGAATGGAGAAATGCTTACGAACAATTTTTATTAAAAGCAGGCGACCAGATCAATGCTTGAAATGACGAAGTCCTGTGAGCACCATTACAAGATTATTTTGTTTGCAATATTCAATAGAATCTTTATCTCTTATTGATCCACCCGGCTGAATAAATGCAGTAACACCAGCGTCGTGGGCAATTTCTACACAATCATCAAACGGGAAGAACGCATCACTCGCCACTACAGAATCTTTAAGATCAAAACTAAATTGTTGTGCTTTTAATATTGATTGTTTTAAAGCATCGATTCTTGAAGTTTGGCCACAGCCTTTACCGATTAGTTGCATATTCTTCACCAAAGCAATTGCATTACTCTTTAAATGCTTACAAATAATATTAGCGAAGATCAAATCATTTCTTTCTTTTTCATTAGCTTCTCTTCCGCCCTCTTCCTTCCATTCTTTAAAATTTCCGTCATCAGTATCCTGGGATAGAGTTCCGTTCAATATTGTTTTGCTTTGGCTTTCTGCCGGAGAAAAGTTTTTTGTTTTCAAAAGGATGCGATTCTTTTTTGATGTCAATACCTCAAGTGCATCTTCATTGAAATCCGGCGCAAGAAGCACTTCGAAAAAAAGATCTTTTAATGTATTGGCCGTATCTATATTGATGGCTTTATTAGTTATAAGAATTCCTCCAAATGCACTTTCAGGGTCACCGGCAAGCGCTGCATCAAATGCACTCTTCACATCTTTGCGCTTTGCGATACCACAAACATTTGTGTGTTTTATAATTGCGAAAATTGCTTCTTCCTCAATCACTTCACCAGCCGATGATTTGAAATCGGACATGAGATTGATTGCGGCATCTACATCTACAATATTATTATAAGAAAGTTCCTTACCGTTCAACTGATCAAACAACTCACTAAGATTTCCTGCAAATGTTGCATGCTGATGTGGGTTTTCCCCATATCTTAAAACCGTCTTTTGAGAAGCAAATGGATTTGCAAAAGAAGTTTTGTTGAAATAATTTGATATCGAAATGTCATAACCAGAACAAACATCAAAAGCCTTCGCAGCAAAACGTTTCCTTTCTTCAAGAGAAGTTTCAGCATTTTGATTTTCAAGGATATTTTCTAATTTATTGTAATCACTTTTATCAGCAATTACTAAAACGTTTTTGAAATTCTTTGCTGCGGCCCTTATCATTGAAGGCCCGCCTACATCAATTTTTTCTATGATCAGGTTTTCTTCATTAGTTGACTTCACTGTTTCTTCAAAAGGATAGAGATCTACAATTACCAGGTCAATCACAGGAATTTTATATTCCCGCATTTCCTCCAGGTCCTGTTCAACATCCCGTCTTCCGAGAATACCACCAAATACTGATGGATGCAAGGTTTTCACCCTTCCGCCGAGAATAGATGGGAAACCGGTAAGTGTTTCAACGGGCACACAGGAAACGCCTTGTTGTTCAATAAATTTCTGTGTGCCTCCGGTGGTATAAATAGTAATGTCCTTTTCTTTCAAAAGAGAAATAATCTTTTGCAGCCCTTCTTTATAAAAAACCGAGATGAGGGCAGATTGAATTTTTTTTTGCATAAACGTGAAGGAAAAATTGAGCTTTAAAGATCTGTTACAAAAGCACCCTGTTCGGGAACTGAGTGAAACCGCAAATGTAATTCTTCACAATCTTTTTTCCATTTTTCAATTTTCCACAGGGGATTTGAGGCATCGAAAACATAAATCCCTGCATTGAAAACTTCAGCCAGCTTAGGTATAAAAAGCTTAGGATTTTTAGAGATAATAATATAATCAATGTTCATCTTTCGTTCGGGTACTGCATAAGTTAATGCAGAGTCAATTAATAAAATTTTTTTATCAAAAAATTGTAAGAAGTGGCTGTTACTGTACAGTGAATTAATGGAGTCGGTTTTATAATTCAGCCTCATTGATATGCGGCCAGGCTTTAAGTGAAAGTTTCGAAGCACGCCATCAGTTTGCATTTCACCATCTCCTAAAAATTGATAACTGTTTGCACTCACGAGATCTATTGCCTTATGCGACGGAACATTATAAACAATTATTTTTTTCTGTTTTGAAACCTGCCATTTGAAAAAAGTAATCATGCAGGATAGGATGAATGTACACGCCAGTGCAAATTTGAAAGCTGACTTCTCTTTTTTTATAAGCCAATATAAACACCCGCAAACGATACCATACAACACAATTGTCTCCGGATAATTTAAGCTGATATTATCCCACAAAGAAAACGGAATGGAGTTTATAAAAATGACCGTATGATTAATAAGCCAGATTGTACCGAAAATTATTTTGCCCGTTAAAATTGCTAAAGTATTTATGGGTGAAATAATTATAAGAAGAATACAGGCCCACAGTGCAACGGTAGTAAGCGGTATTGCTATAAGATTAGAGATAAGAAACAATAATGGAAGCTGATGAAAATAATACATGCAAATTGGAAAAGTAAACAACTGTGCGGCCAGCGAAACTGATGACAGTTGCCAAATAGCATTGATGAATTTGTTTTTAAAATAGAACCATTTAACAATGTAAGGCTGTGAAATCACAATACCCAAAACGGCAAAATAGGAAAGTTGAAAGCCTACATCCCACAACAGGAAAGGATTATAACATAGTAATAGAAATGCAGAAGCTGACATGGAATTATAAATAGAAGCTTTCTTATTAAAAGCCATTCCCGTTGCGATAAAGCTAAACATGAAAGCAGAACGCAAAACAGAACCTGAAGCGCCTGTTAGTAATGCAAAAGCCCAAAGACATAATAGAATAAGAACAAGTCTTGTCTTTTTCGAATTTTTTACGACCGGAATTTTTGTAAATAGCCAAAAGAGAATGCTATAAATTATTCCCATGTGCAGCCCCGAAATCGCAATTAAATGCACAACACCGGCATTGCTGTACGCCTGTACAAGATCTTTATCCAGGTCAATTTTATAACCGATAAGTAAAGCCACTGCAATTGCTTTCTCATCGTCCCCGGGAATATAATTGTAAATAATATTTTTAATTTTTTCCCGCAGGTCAAAAACGTAAGGTTTGTATCCTGCTAGTTTTGTGTGCTCTATTAAATGCCAGTCATTCTTTTTTAAATATGCCTGGTGAAAAAGCTGGTGAAATGCAGAATAGCGTGCATAGTCAAATGCGCCGGGGTTGCCGGAGTTTTTTATTTGCTGAAGGTTGTTACCGAATATGATTTTATCGCCGTACTGCGGAATCTTACTATTGGAATCTTTAGCAAGATAAAGAAGTACATCGCCAGTAGCTGCATGAAGTGTGTCGTTATTTACAATGATTTCAATGACCGCAAGGGCTTTATAAGATTTGGCCTTTTCAACGCAAGGCTCTTTTATTGTTGCTATGATGTAAGAAGAACTGTCAAAATAATGTCCATACCAGGTCTTTTCATTGCGAATATCTTTGTGCCATGTGAGAAGCATTCCGGCATACACAATTAGCAGCGTTATAAAAATTCCCTGTAACGTCGCAAGCTTGAAGCGATACACAAGTGGAAGAAATCTAAAAAAGATTATTAGCGCAACGAGAATACTTCCCGAAATAATAATTGTAACAAAAGAGATTGGGAAATAATATTGAAGAATAATTCCGGCAATCAAAGGGATTAGCAAACGAAGGAATGGCGCGGTTTTCCAAATATGTATTTTGTAGGTCTTTGCCATTAACGTTGCAATAGTTTTAGAAGATTGATGTCATTGTGATTTTCTTTCCACTCCGACCACAATTTTATTTTAAATTTATTGCATTTAATGACAGGAACAAATGATAAGAACCTTTTAAATTGAAGCATGAAGAATTTATTGGTGTATATCCTTTTCATAAAAGCCATGCTTATGTCTGCCATAGTCTCATCACAAAAAAAAGACAGCGACTTCCTTAAAAATCTGTTATGGAAAAAAGGCTCATCACAATTAAAAAATATTTTTCAGCAACCTGATACGTTCCGCTACCAACTTATTTATACTAAGATTGACCGGGATAAAAACAATAATCCTCATTTTAAAAATTATTACTACAACGTTGATCGTAATGAATACTTTAATCCTGCTTCAACAGTAAAGATGCCACTTGCGTTTCTTGCATTAGAGAAAATAGATTCCTTGAAGAAATACGGTATTGATAAGTTCACAACCATGCTTACAGATAGTTCATGGTCGGGACAAAGCGCGGTCACTTCCGACACAAGTGCTGTCGATGGCTTACCATCTGTCGCGCAATACATAAAAAAAATATTCTTAGTAAGCGATAACGATGCTTATACCCGGCTTTATGAATTTTTAGGACAAGAACACATCAATGAAAGGCTCTGGCAAATGAGATATAAGGATATGCGAATTACCCGCCGCTTCGTGCCGATGAACGAAGAAGAAAACCGGCATACAAATCAAATTCGCTTTATGAAAAACGACAACTTAGTTTATAAACAGCCTCCTGCTTACAATACAAAGCCTTTTGATTTTAGTAAAAAGATTTTAATTGGCAATGCACATTATGACCGGAATGAAGTATTAATAAATGAGCCGATGAATTTTACTACTCATAACAATGCGCCGCTGGAAGACCTGCGACAAATATTACAATCGGTTTTATTTCCGGAATCGGTTCCTGAAAAACAGCGTTTTAATTTAACGGCGAATGACTATCAATTTCTATATCAATATATGTCCAGGCTTCCTTTTGAAAGCGAACATCCGAAATATGATACAACAGAATTCTTCAGCAGTTATACAAAGTTTTTTATGTTCAAGTCCGGGCACACCGCTATTCCATCTTACATAAGGGTTTTTAATAAACCTGGCTGGTCTTACGGATTTTTAACTGATGTTGCTTACATAGTTGATTTTAAAAATAAAGTTGAATTTATGCTGAGCGGTGTTATTTATGTAAACAGCGATGGCGTGTTGAACGATGATACTTATGAGTATGATGAAATCGGGTATCCTTTTTTTAAGGAAGTTGGAAATATTATTTATAAATATGAACTGGAACGAAAAAGAAAATTTATTCCGGATCTTTCTAAGTTTCAGTTGCAATATGATGAGTAATTATATTAATCCTGATCAATTGATGAAAAGAGTTTTTTTACTAATAACCTGTTTTTCATTTTCGCTTATATCCAAAGCGCAAAATGAAAATGCATGGATACGGATTAACCAAATGGGTTACACTCCTGGTGGAAGTAAAGTAGCTGTGTGGTGCAGCAAAGAAAATAAAACACTAACAACTTTTCAACTAGTTGATGCGACAACAAAAAAGTTTGCTTTTGCTGGCAGTGCCGGAAAACCCTTTGGAAAGTACGGTCCATTTGCTCAAACATACCGGTTGAATTTTTCAAAGTATGTAAAGCCGGGGAACTACTATTTACAAGCGGGTGGAGCCAAGTCTCCGGAGTTTAAAATTGATGCAAAAGTATATGATGGCGCCGCAGATTTTTGTTTAAAATATATGCGGCAACAGCGCAGTGGCTTTAATCCTTTTTTAAAAGACAGTTGCCATACACATGATGGTTATACATTGTATGGTGAGAGTGCAGGAATAAAGGACAGCACATATTTTGACGTGGTTGGTGGCTGGCATGATGCTTCCGACTATTTGCAGTATGCCACCACGTCGGCAAATGCAGCCTATCATTTACTGATGGCTTTCCGTGATTTTCCAAAGGCATTTGTTGATGAAAAAATGGCCAATGGCCTCGACGGAAAAAATAATATTCCTGATGTAATTGATGAAGCAAAATGGGGATTGAACTGGCTGTTAAAAATGCATCCATCTGCAGATATTATGTTCAATCAAATTGCAGATGACAGGGATCACCAGGGAATGCGAATTCCAAAAGAAGATTCATTTTATGGAAAGGAATACGAGCGCCCTGTATATTTTATTAACGGAGAACCGCAGCAAAGAGGAAAGTTCATGAATAACACGACGGGCACATCTTCCACTGCTGCGAAGTTTTCAAGTGCATTTAATTTGGGAAGTGAATTATTTAAAAATGTTGATGCGCCATATAGTGAGTTGTTGGAATTAAAAGCAAATAGCGCTTTAGATTATGCAGAAAGAAAGCACGGCGTTACGCAGACAGTTTCTGTAAGATCCCCATACATATATGCAGAAGATAATTGGGTTGATGATATGGAGCTCGCATTTGCTATGAACCATAATAAGTCTTTCAAAGATTTAGCTTTGCGTTATGCAAAGGAAGAACCAATAACCCCATGGCTTGGGAGCGATACAGCAAAACATTATCAATGGTATCCATTCATAAACCTGGGACATTTTGAGTTAGCGAAGCAATTAAGGGGAAAACAAAGAGACACAATTGTTGATTTTTACAGAGAAGGCATTGAAAGAGTTTGGAATAAAGCAAAACAAAATGCATTCTACCGGGGTGTGCCTTTTATCTGGTGCAGCAACAATCTTACGACTTCTTTTGCCATTCAATGTTATTGGTACCGGCAGCTCGCACATGACAAATCATTTGCTGAACTTGAACAGGCAAACATTGACTGGCTCTTCGGCTGCAACCCATGGGGCACGAGCATGGTTTATGGATTGCCATCGTGGGGAGATACCCCTACAGATCCACATTCTGCATTTACACATCTGAAAAATTATCCGATAGACGGAGGATTGGTTGATGGCCCGGTATATGGCAGCATTTATAAAAATCTTATCGGCATTACATTAAATGAGCCTGATGAATATGAGGAGTTTCAAAGTGATCTCGCAGTGTATCATGATGACTATGGTGATTATAGCACGAATGAGCCCACTATGGATGGAACGGCGTCGTTAATATATTTATTGGCAGCGGCCTCCTCTAAATCTCCTCCAGGGGAGGAAATTTTGAACTATGCTTTTGGTAACAAATTTATTTATGATCATGGAGCTTTAATTCGTGGTGATTCTACTAAACGAGAAATTGCCATTGTCTTTTCAGGTGATGAATTTGCAGAAGGTGGAGATGATGTTTTGCAAACATTAAAAAGAGAAAATGTAAAAGCATCATTTTTCTTTACAGGTAATTTTTATCGTAATCCTTCATTTACAAAACTTGTTCAGCACATAAAAAAAGATGGGCACTATTTAGGGGCTCATTCTGATAAACATTTATTGTATTGTGACTGGAGTAAAAGAGACAGCCTGCTCGTAACAAAAAAGCAATTTGAAAACGACCTGCGAAAGAATTATAAAGAGATGAGTTCATTTGGTATTGAAAAAAAGAATGCTCATTATTTTCTTCCGCCTTATGAATGGTACAATGATTCTATTGCTTTATGGACAAAAGACATGGGATTGCAACTCGTCAATTATACTCCCGGCACCTTAAGCAATGCAGACTATACAACGGTGACTGATAAAAATTACCGGAGCAGTGAAACTATTTATAAATCGATTATTGATTATGAAAAAAGATCTCCGGAAGGATTAAGCGGCTTTATTCTTTTAATGCATGCCGGTGCAGGACCGGGAAGGACGGATAAATTTTATAAGAAATTGCCAGAATTAATTCACTGGCTAAAAGAAGAACATTACAAAATGGTTACTATAGATGAAATGTTGAAATGAGTGCATCATTAATTATTCTCTTTTAGAGGTAGAATTCTACAGGCAAAACAAAATCTGTATTTTTAAATATTACTCAAACAAAATCTTCCAGATAAAAACTCACGATGCAGTTTGACAAAGCTTATTCCTTTCTAATTCATAAACTCGAAAGTGAATTGCCCAAATATCTCACCTATCATAATGTTGACCACACAAAAGACGTGTTAGAGAATGTGCAACATTTAGCTGAAGCGGAAAATGTTCAAGAGCCGGAGTCCACCCTGTTAAAAACTGCCGCTTTATTTCACGAATCAGGAATGCTGGAAACCTATAAAGGACACGAGGAAATTTCATGTCAAATGGCTGAAAAATGGCTGCCTGATTTTGAATATACGGGAGATGAAATTGCAAAAATTTGCAGCCTGATCAGGGCAACTAAAATGCCCCAGGCACCGAAAAGTAAGCTTGAACAGATTATATGCGATGCAGACTTATATTACCTCGGTACAGATACTTTTTTGCCCAAATCAAACAGGCTTTATAAAGAATTGCACACAGCAGGAATTGTAAAGGACAGGAGTGAATGGAAAGAAATTGAAATTGACTTTTTAAAAGAGCAACATTATTTTACAAATAGCGCTGCCAAACAGCTTAACGTGAAACTTAAACAGAATCAAGAGAGTTTGAAAATACAAGGGCAAACTTTAGATAAGAAGAAACATGCTTTGACAATTAATGGATGGGTCACCGATCTCATTTTTATTGTAAGTGGTGCTTTACTGGCAGCTTTCGCATTAAAAGGTTTCCTTGTACCGAACAATTTTTTTGACGGTGGCGTTACGGGTATCTCACTTCTAATCCATGAGATATATTTTATAAACCTGGCCTATGTAATTATACTTGCTAATCTGCCATTTGTAATTATGTGCGTGTATGCTATTAATTTTAAGTATGCATTAAAAACTTTTGTTTGTATTATTCTGCTCGGCATTTGTCTGTCGCTTCCATATCCTACTATTACACAGGATAAATTATTGATATCGATTTTTGGTGGCTTTTTCCTGGGGATAGGAACAGGGCTAGCTATGAGAGCGGGCTGCGCCATTGATGGGATAGAAATACTTGCATTATATACCTGGAAAAAAACCAGCTTTACCATTACTGAAATTATTCTTGCGATTAACATCGTCATCTTCTCGATCGCTGCTTTCAAGTTCGGGATTGAAACGGCATTGTATTCTATGCTCACTTATTTCACCGTTTCAAAAACGATAGACTATGTTGTTGAAGGACTGGAAGCTTATATAGGTGTTACGATTATTTCCGGCAAAAGCGAAATTGTTAAAGACAGGCTTGTGAATGAAATGGGACGAGGCATTACAATATATAAAGGAGAGCGAGGCTATCTGCCCGGCAAGTTTGAAACACATCACGACGCTGATATTATTTTTACAGTTGTCACCAGGCTCGAACTGCGAAAATTAAAAAACCTCGTACATGAAATTGATGAGAGGGCTTTTGTTTTTGCAAGTATGATAAGAGAAGCATCCGGTGGTATTATTAAAAGAAGACACGTGCATTAAACTAACGATACTTCCCTTCTACGTTTTCAGATTAAATATTTGACGGGATGCTTTTTTTGCAGGGAACCATGCGGCTGTAAAAGAAATCACTATTGCTGTTGCTATTGTGATTAAGAAATCACTGAGTATAAGTTTTACCGGAAAATAATCAATGAGGAAAGAGCTTCCGGATAGCTTTATTATTTTAAATTTTATCTGTAAAAAACAAAGAGCCAGTGCCAGGATAATTCCTGCAGCAGCGCCAATTATCGCGAGTAGAAGCCCTTCACTAAGAAAGATTTTTTTAATGAGATTTTGATCGGCGCCCAGCGATTGCAAAACACTTATGTCTTTTCTCTTCTCTAGTACCAGCATTGTCAAAGCGCCAATCATATTGAAAGCGGCAATAATGAGTATGAGGGTGAGTACAGCGTAAATCACCCATTTTTCAAGGCGCATCGAATTATAAAGACTGGCATTTTGCTGGAATTTCGTAAGTACTTTATAACCCGGGCCAAGTTTTTTTTGCAGGTCTTCTGTAAATGTTCCCGGGTTCCCGGGATTCAATAAAGAAATTTCAAGAGCACTGTATTCATTAGGCGCATAATTCATCTGTTGCTTTACAAAGCCAAGATTTGTAATTACATATTTATTATCAAAGTCCTGTTGAATGGCAAAGCTGCCGGCGGTATTGGCATTTCCTTCACTCAATGCAGCCAGGGGGTTTGAGTTTCC